>CANJVG010000015.1 GCA_947478005.1 Bacteroidota bacterium | reverse complement strand
TCGGGAACGAGCCTTGTATGAATACAAGGGGCATTTCCTTTTTCGGAAACAGGCCTTGTATGAATACAAGGGGCATTTCCTTTTTCGGAAACAGGCCTTGTATGAATACAAGGGACATTTCCTTTTTCGGAAACAGGCCTTGTATGAATACAAGGGGCATTTCCTTTTTCGGAAACAGGCCTTGTATGAATACAAGAGGCATTTCCTTTTTCGGAAACCAATAAAAAGCAGGTATTTTAAGCCCTACCTTAAAAGCAAAAAGCCAAAACCTGCTTGGTTTTGGCTTTTCCCGGAAAGTGAAAAGTTGTTTATGATTTGGCAAAGCGCCCCGCTACAACGAGTTCTTTGCTGCCTGCTGTATATTTATAGAATCCTTCTCCGGTTTTCACACCCAGATAACCGGCCGTAACCATGTTCACCAATAAAGGCGAAGGAGCATATTTAGGATTGCCGAAGCCGTCATGCAGCACTCTTAAAATAGCGAGGCAAACATCCAGACCGATAAAGTCGGCCAGTTGCAAAGGACCCATCGGATGCGCCATGCCCAATTTCATCACGGTATCAATTTCGCTTACACCCGCCACCCCTTCGTGCAGCGTGGCAATAGCTTCATTTATCATCGGCATCAAAATGCGATTGGCCACAAAACCCGGATAATCATTCACCTCTACCGGGGTCTTGCCGAGGGTTTGGGTGCAGGCTAATATCTCGGACACGCAGGCATCGCTCGTAGCGTAACCACGAATCAACTCGACCAGTTTCATCAGCGGCACAGGGTTCATAAAGTGCATGCCTATTACTTTATCAGCGCGCTTGGTGGCGGCACCAATTTTGGTGATAGAGATAGACGAAGTGTTGGAGGCCAGAATGGTTTCGGGCTTACATATTTCATCCAACTTTTTAAAAATGCTGAGTTTAATGTCCACGTTTTCCGTAGCCGCTTCCACCACCAGGTCCATGTCCTTGCAGCTATCGAGGGCAGGACTGGTCGTAATATTTTTTAAGGCTGCATCACGCAATGCTTCAGTCAACGTTCCTTTGGCCACCATGCGGTCGGTGTTCTTAATTATATTCTGTGTGCCCCTGCCAAGTGCTTCAATGTTGGTGTCAATCATCACCACTTCATAACCGCTCATGGCAAACACCTGCGCTATTCCATTGCCCATCGTGCCGGCTCCTATTACTGCTACTTTCTTAATCTGCATGCCTTTGTTTTTTACGGGGGTGAAAATAGAAAAGTAGGGAATTGAGGAGAGGGGAAAAACAATCTCTATAGAATAAAAAAAGTCAGCTTCGCCAGATAGGACGAAGCATCTATAAACCGACCTCGCTTATTCTTTAATTAATGTTCTGCTAATTCTGTTTCCCGAAAGCCCTGTCAACGTAACCAAATAAGCTCCGCCCGATAAATTCTGCAAGCCTAACTGAACAGCATTTTGTTCCGAAACTATTGCTTGCTCCATCAACTTTCTGCCAGCCAAATCAAATACCTCTGCTTTGCCGAAAACATTTTTCTCGAAAGAAACCTGGACGTTTTCGTTCGTTGGGTTCGGGAAAATCTGGAAGGTGGTATTCGAACTTATTTCCTTTACTGAATTGTAAACACAATCGACAAAGGCAGTAGTAGTATCAGCTATCGAAGCTTTCCAGATAGCTAAACAATATTGCCCCTTCTGCAAATTGTTGATGGTAGCAGAACCGATTTTGTTGGTGTTGCTTCCGGCAGTATTGATGGCAAATGAATCAGCAATTGCCCACTCGGTAGTAGAGTTCGGGCGATACATCACCACCAGGCTGTCTTCGTTATTGATAAAGAAAGAACCATCCAAAGTTGCATCGGTGCCGTTATAATCAATGCGTGCAGAAGCCTTAAAACCCGCATTGAAGATTCCGTCAACAGTCCAATAACGTTTATCATGCAAATGCAATCCCGCGATCTTCGTTTGCATTGGCTCCGGACGCACCCAGTTGTGTTCCACCCGCACCAAACTCGAATCCACATTGGCCGTAGCGGTCAAAATCATCTTTGCCGTTCCGAAATCATAAGTGCCTATGTTGGAAATTACCTTCCATGCATCGGTAATTGCATCTTGTAGTTTTCCGTCAAAGTCAAGAGCAACATATACCGGAGTGAAAGTGGTAAAGCTACGATTATGGAAAGTACATTGTCCGCTCACCATCACTACTTCATCTATACGATTCCATTGCGCATCGAAATAACTTACCGTCACAGGCACATTATTATAGTAGTGTGGCGCATGATTGAGTTGTTGACGAATCACCAGATTCACCGTTGTATCCACTAGGGTAGATTGGACCACCGAACTTTCGATAGAAAAGTGCGGAAAGCCTGGGGCATAAATCCAATCAGCAAAAAAATCGGTGAGGTTAATACCGGAGCAGGTTGAAAGATAGTCGCGCATTTGTGCGGTGTTTGCAGTTTGTCCGCTGTATGCAGTCAAATAGCTTTTTACACAACTGAAAAACAAAGCATCACCCATGTATGAACGAAGCGTGTGAATGGCATCAGCAGCTTTATCATACACTGTTTTGCCAAAGGTATATTGCGGAGGCACTCCGCTAATCGGCAAATAACTTCCGTCAGCTACATGGGCTGTATGCAGAATATCTTCGTGATTAATCTTCATGAGCGATTGATAAGCCGAGTCGCCATAAAATCTTTCGATAAAGAGTTTTTCATTGTATCGCGCCCAACCTTCGTTCAACCACATGTCAGCGGCTGTTTCACAGGTTACTAAATCTCCAAACCAATGGTGCGACAGTTCATGTGCCATAGCGGTTTCGCACTGCTGAGGCACAACCGCCAAATAGTATTGTGAAAAGGCAATGTTCGTAGCGTGCTCAATAGCTCCACCGGTAAAAGGCACTATGCAGTAACCAACTCTATCCCACACATATTCTCCCCACATGCCTTCCTGAATATGGAAGGCATCGTGCAGGTGATTAAACAGATTTTTGAGTGAGGTAGTATCCGAAGCACGGGCAGCTAACTGAATTTCTTTTACTCCACCCATTCCGTTCACCGTATCGAGCAAAGTTTGAAAATCAGAAACAGCCACACTGGCCAGGTAAGAAGGAATCTCTTGATTGAGTTTCCAGTGCCATACTTTTTTAATGCCGCTGGTGGTAACGCCCAGAAGCAAACCATTGCAAAAAGCTTTGTGTGTAGTCTTGGTGCTTACAAAATACTCAAACAGACTTCGCTCCTTGAAATTATCGAAGCATGGAAACCATACTTTACCAAAGTTATGCGGGTCGGAATTATAGCTATCTCCAATATTAAACGCGTAGCTGTTTGTCCAATAGAATCCGCCATAATCACCCGCTATCTGCAATGGATGACCATGATAAACGACCCGTACCGTAAAAGAATCTCCGGTGTTCAAAGCGATAATAGTGTTGATATTTAAAACTGAATCGTTATAGGTAAAAGGTGTATTGTTTCCATTTACAATAACCGTGTCCACAAGTAACTTCAACAAATCAAGACGAACGCTGTGCACATTATTCATCTTTGCTTTCAGACCAATGGTTACGTCACCATAAAGAATCTTAGTGGTAAAATCAGAAAGATCCAGATTAATCCGGTAAGAGCGAATGTCAACAGTATCTCCTCGAAAGTCAGCCGCCTTTGTGGTGATTAAGAAACTGCAGAGGATAATAAATAGGATAGAGTGTTTTTTCATAATGGCACGAATATAATCGCATAAAACAAACCGAAATGTCTGATGATTCTGCTGTATAATTGCGCCCGCATTTAAAAAACTCATGAAAAGCAACCGCAGTAAACTCATCGCTCTCTTCATTGTCCTCTTCGTTCCTCCGTTTGTGGTCTTCTTCTCCAAGTGGTATGTGGGCGAAATGAATTTATCGCGCGACAAGAACCGGCCGCATGCCCCCGGCAAAATGTTTGCTGAAGGCACTGCTGAGTTTACCAATGTGCAAGGGAAAAAGGTAACCGATTCAGTTTATCACGTTATCCCGAACTTAAAATTTGAAACCCAGAGCGGAGATTCATTAGAACTCGATTCATTGCGCGGAAATATTTATGTCGCTGATTTCTTCTTTGCCAGCTGCCCCGGCATCTGTCCCAAAATGAGCAACAGCCTTGAACGTGTGCAAAAGGGATTCATTAAAGATGATAACTTCAAAATTGTGTCGTTCACGGTTGACCCTGTAAAGGATACGATCAATGTATTGCGCAGATATGCAGATGACCATGATGCCATACCCGGCAAATGGTATTTTCTGCGCAACAACAAGGAAACAATCTTCAAACTCGCTAAGGATGGCTTTTTCATTACCGCTAAAGACGATAACGATGGCGGCCCCGAAGCCTTCATCCACAGCGAAAAATTAGTGCTGGTTGACCAGCAAGGAAACATCCGCAATTACTATAGTGGAGTAGACAGCACCACGGTGAACAAAATGATGGGTGATATTGTTTTGCTTTTGCGCGAAAGCGAGCACAGTTTCAGTTTTCATGACCAAAAAGAAACCTCTAAAAAACTATTTGAATGACGTTCCCGAAACCTGTAATCACCAAGAATGACAAAACCGTTAAATGGTTAATAGGCATTATCTCCGTAGTTGTATTTTTAATAGTGGCAGCGCTGCCAAAAATTCATTTGGGCATAGAGTTGCCTTTTAACCCGCATATCTTTGCCACTTTCAATGCGGTGGTTAACTCAACCGTCTCAGTGCTGTTGATATTGGCTTTTGTTTTAGTAAAGCAAAAGAAATATGAGGCGCATAAGAGTGTGATGATGGGCGCTATCGTTCTTTCAGTGTTTTTCTTGGTGTCGTATATTGCGCATCACTTGTTTGCCGGTGAAACAAAGTTTGGAGGGGAAGGAACTATCCGAACTATCTATTTCGCTTTGCTTGTCTCTCACATTATCCTTGCAGCGGTTATTCTGCCTTTCATTCTCTTCACCGCCTACAGAAGTCTGACGGGCGAATATGCCAAGCACAAAAAGATTGCGCGTTATACTTTTCCGCTGTGGCTATATGTATCTATAACGGGCGTAATCGTTTATCTGTTGATTTCACCTTACTATTCATAAACAATTACTTTTGTTGTATGAACCGATTTATCAAATACATTCCATTCATCTTGATTGCTGCGATTGTATTGCTCTCTCTTTTCTCAGCTCACGCTCAATGTTCAATGTGCCAGGCTGTAGCAGAGAGTTCCCGCGATGCAGGCTCCACTAACTCTAACGGTATTAATAAAGGGGTGATGTATTTATTTTTCACACCTTACCTCATTATTAGCACGGTTGGCTACTTTTGGTGGAGATCCCGCAAGAAAGCACAGCAATAACTAATTCATTGCAGGCTTCAGAACCTTGTAATACATAAATAAAAAAGGGTAAGAAGATTTTCTTACCCTTTTTTATTTACCGCAAACGATTCTTAGAAATCATCTACACTAGTGTTTTTTTTATAGTCCTCGCCTTTCTGCCAGCTGCTTTCAATAGTCAATTCAAAACGGGATTTGCTTATTTCTTTTAATGTAAAAGTTACATCCTTAATTAGCCATTGCATTATATGGCTGTCATCAACAAAACTCTCATTACGAAAATCACCAAACTTATAAGTAAGGATGAATTTCATTTGCTCAGCCTGGTCCATACTACCAGTCAAAAACACTTTATTGAAACGATTTTCATCATTGAAAATATATAGCACTCTATCTAACTTCACAGCACCAATTGTCAAATCATCATTAGGAATGGTATAAGCATTCTTTATCAACGAGTTTCTGTCTTTCTGGAAATCAACCTTTTTTCCATCTCTGGAAATAGAATCTTTAGGTGCACCCCAGTATATTTTTCTAAAGTCAAGGACTGCCTCACTTTCGGCACTGAACCCTGAATAAGTCATACCTAACAATGCAATGGCTACGAGTAATTTTTTCATTTTAAATGAATTTGTTTTTTGAGTTTACGTTGACGCGAATATCTACTTTTTTGGCTTTTACAAAAGTAGGTAGCGAAACGATTTCAAACGAATTGTGAATAAATAAGTAAAGATAAACTGAACAGTGCGGTTACTCAGACGTTTGGGGTATTAACCGCTCCTGGGTTTTGCAGTTGATATACGAAAAGGTAAAAAAGACCACACAAGCCACAAACATAACTACTGATATGCCAACAACGATATTAAACCAATTGATATACCAATAATAATAGAATGTATTTAGCGCCAGCATGACTAAAACCAATCGCGCATACTCTGCATAAACCAGCCACTTTTTGTTTTCGTAAATCGAGCCGATTATAAGCATGGTAATTAGGATTAGCAAAAAGAAAACAACTCTGTAGAAAGAGCTCATCTCCTTAAAATTAAGCATGTACAACGAGGCTGTGCCAAGCATAACGAAGTATTGCACCACCGAATAGATTTTCAAATAGATATTGGTATCTGCATTATACTTTTTAATGCCATTAAGCCCAGGCTCGGTGGCATACTGCTGACCGCCTAAGTAATCTGGTAGCCAGCCGGGTGCCGCAAAAATCATTTTCAGTTTATCCCACCAGCCCATCAAGCGAGCCTGCTGAAACATCTCTATAAAATAATGCACGTTGGCCCATACCGGATTCCAACTTTTTAGTTGAGTAGTAATGCCGTAATAAATTTCATAGTTCTCCTCCTCTTGTTTAAAGGTTCCAAACATTCTATCCCAAATCATAAAGACACCTGCGTGGTTTTTATCTAAATATTTTGGATTGATGGCATGATGCACCCGATGATGTGAAGGCGTATTGAACCAGTATTCAATCCAGGGATGTACCTTGCCTATAGCTTTGGTATGAACCGGAAACTGATACAAGGTTTGCACAATGGCTGCTGCTCCAAATATTTTAGGGTCGAAGCCCATAATGGGTATAGCCAGAAAGATAGGAAAGGCAATGGCGCTATGAAACCACGACTGACGCAACGCCACACTCAAATTGTATTCTTCGCTTTGATGATGTACCAGATGTGCTCCCCAAAATATATTCATTTCATGACCCCAGCGATGAGCCCAGTAGAAAAAGAAATCAAACGCGATTAGGCAGAGTAAAAAACTCCACCAGGTAGCAGGAATATGATAAAGAGAATAATTATCATAGAGCCATATATACACACCCAACAGCATGGCTTTGAAAAGCAAGCTGAAGACTTGTTGCCCCAGACCAATAGATAAATTATTGACAGAATCATTTAGGCGATAGAGGTCTTTCTTTTTAAAATAACCCCAAAGCCATTCAACACCCATTGCTAAAAAGAACATGGGAATGGCGAGTAACATATAGGCAGGATGCATAGTTCTATTTAATTTTTCAAGCACTAAAATACAGCATGGTTTGACAGAAAAAATCAATTAACAAGAAAAATATTTGCTTACTATCAGAACAAGCTATTCAAAGTGCGCATTCGCTAGTGACTATCATAAAAATCCGTTTAATCTCGATTTTCGAGCAGACCTTTCATCTTTATTTCACCCGCTGATACTATGTATCTATATACCTCTATACCTCTCATCCCTTCACAAACCGGCTGTTGAACTGTTGGCCATTGGCTTGCAGTTTCAAAACATAGACTCCTGCCGCAAGCTGCGTTACATCTGCCATCATTCGGTTTCCTTCTTTGGTAAAAAAAATTGGCAGTCGGCTTCCGGTGATGTCAAAAACCATAGCAGTAGTAGCATTGTTCAGCACCATATCACTCTCCGCGGTCAATAAACCGGTAGAGGGATTGGGGTAAATAAGCATTTGAGGATTGGCATTGATGGCTTCCATGCCCAGGCAATTATTCACCATAATAGTATCGCGGGCCGTGTTGGTGCAGCCGTTCAAATCCATGTAAGTGTAAATGAGCACATGCGAGCCGGTGCCGGCAGTGGATGGGTCAAATATATTTCCCGACACACCAATGCCTGCAAAGTTGCCGCCAGCCGGGCTTTCACCGGTAATGGTAAACGAAGAGGCCGCGAGGCAAACAAAATCAGGATTCAACACAAAAGAAACCGCAGGCAATGGGTACACCACCACCCCAATGGCATTGCTGCCGGCCGTGCAACCCGTGCCGGTAAAGAATACATTATATACACCGGTAGAATCGCTCACCAAATAACTGCTGTCCATGGCCCCTGCAATATCATTGCCGTTCCGCTGCCATTGATACGAGTAAGCACTGCTTCCGTTGGCGCGAAGCGTGGTAGAAGCACCGAGGCAAAAAGTATCGGAACCTGATGAGGTAATCGAAAAATTAAAAGGCGCACCGCTAACGGTGTAAGTAACCGTGTCGGTGGCGGAGGTATTAAAACTATCCGTAACCGTTACTATAAAACTAGAGTTTTGCGAAATAACCGAAGTAGGATTAGGGCAGGTGTCGCAGCTAACTGCGTTGCCGGTACTTTGCCATAGATAGGTAAAAGGCGGAGCGCCCGCAGTGGTAATGGCGTGCAGCGCTACGGTGCTTCCGTTGCAGGCTGTTTTATCCGCACCCAGATCTACAAACAGGCAACCCGGCAAATTATAAGGCACAAAAGTGGCCGCTTGCAATGTATCGGTTGGCGGTGCCGTTTGGCAACTATCCACTAAGCGCATGTAATAATTAATTCCAGCAGCCGATGCATCTATCGTTACTGGTGTTATAGGGCCAACAGGTGGCTGCACTGTAGCTGTCACCGAAATGTATAATTTATATTCTCCCACCGAATCCTGTGGAGTGCCGTTTATCTGCACACACCCTTGCTCCTGATTAGCAAAGGTGTTGTTCGCCTTGTTGCTTGCCCAACACAAACCCGCAGGCAAGTTGCCGACCGAATCTATCCGCAAAGAGATAACCGTATAGTTATTACCCGAAAAATTAATGACGTTGAAATTTTTAAACTGAAGCGTGGTGGTAGGAGCCTGCCCATTAACAAACGAAGGCAATTGGCTTGAAACAGGGTAAAACCCCGGGGTAACAAAAGTGCCGGTTGTGGTGCATTGGCCCGGTCCCGAATTGCCACAGTATTGCGCCTGAACAAAATAAACTGTAAAGCTAAGCTGCAGGAAGAGTATCTGTTTTTTCATAGCAAAGATTGAATTGATTTTAAGGCAACGAAATTATTTAAAAATATGGTGGCAAAAGAAAACCCAAACGGCTGTTCCATTCGCTAATTCACAAATGGCTATCGAACAATAGCCATTTTGCCAAAGCCTTTCTTGAAGAACTTATCGTAGGTCATGCCCATCTGGTCCATTTGCTTATTATCCAATCGGGTGGATACGGTGTAGAAATAAATACCGTTGGCCAGCAAATCGCCATATTGATCGCGGCCATCCCAGGCATATTCGGTAATGTTGGTGCCTATTCGCAACGGGCCCAGTTCCTCCTTAAAGATTTCCTTTACTACTGTTCCCTTAATAGTCATAATCTGAATCTTCATAAAATCAGGCACCTCACTACCCGTGATGGTGAACACAAACTTAGTAGCTGTTGTAAAAGGATTCGGATAATTAAGCACATTACTAATCATCGATTTGTTGATGATTTCAAAACTGATACGATAGTCAAAAAATAGATTTCCATCGTGTCGCGTGGTAGTGCTGCTGCTGTTATTGCCGTTGCGGTCTCTGTCATTTATTGTCAGCTCATACTTGCCATCAGGCAGCGCATTGACAAAGCCGGGCTTCAATTCAATCTGCGCTTTATTGCCATGACTTAATTTGGTAGAATCAGCAGGATAGAACTTCATGATAACATCATCATAACTAATTCTGCGCGGAGTGGCTTCGTTCGGATATTTCAAAAACACATTCATCAGCGAAGTATCATTCAGTGCTAAGAACTTGTTCTCGTCTTTCAGCGTAATCAAAATGTCGGGCTTGGCAGAAACAACATCGCCATTCAAAATATGCTGATGGTCGAACGTAACATCGAGCAATGGATTTATTTTATCAGCCGCACTGCTGAAGTTTATCTCCGCAAAATTGTTGAAGTGAAACTGCTCTATCTGGTCATTGTCAGGGTTGGCTTCAATAATCAATTTGTTCAGCCCATTGAATGTATTTCCATTGATAGGTTTATCGAAAACCAAAATCATCGTATCTAACCCGCCCAGGGTATCCTGTCTAATCTTAAAGGTTTGATTGTTGAACTGTGCATCGCGCATGATGTACTTCGTCAACATACTATCCATGTGCAATTCAGTCACATTTTCCAACGCAATTTCCACATGCAGGTTCTGGCCCAGATTCACCGAGTCGGAAATCTTAAACCACGCAGCGGGGTTAATAGCCGCTTCGGGTGGTTTCTTATATAACACACGCCAGTACCTCAACTGCGCAGGCGTTCTGTTTGCATCATCGCTGGTGTATAAACGAAGTTTGATGTAAGGAAACTGAGTGGCACTAATGCTGTTGTTGAAAAGAATATTCGAATCAGCAGTGGTTACAAGCACCGTGTCGAAACCGTTGGTATTCACACCAATAATTTCAAGGCGGTCGCTGTCCGTAGCCAGATTATTCAACGACCTGCGTTTCCAGTGAACACTTCCCCACTCCACCGCAGGACCAATCTTAGGCGTGGTAAAAAATCCCGCAAACCAATTGCCGGTAAAGGTGATGTTTGCTTCCAAAGGAAGCTGGTAATCGGGTTTGAAATCGAAGTAACTTTGATAATTAAGATTTCCCTTTTGTGTAAAATAAACCAATGGGCCTTTAATATCTCCCTTTTGAAAAGAGGAAGCCTGCACCATACCAATCGATTGTAACTTCTGCACCAGCGCAGTATCCCAACTGAGATAAGGAACCTGATTCACCGAATAAACCAACACATAAAACCCGGCAGGAATCGAATCGATAAAACGACCGATGGTAGAACTCCAGGGCTCATTCAAATTAGGGTTGGTTCCCTGTGTCAGGAAATCGAAACCCGCTTGCAGATAGTATTGACCTGAGCAATGAATGTTGCTGAATTTGTCTCCAAAGTTATCCGCTACTGAATTTTCACTCATCCATGGCACTCCCGTTACATTGTCAATTACAGCAAACGTAAGTCCCGAAGAGTAACCAATGTTTCCACAGTTTCCCATCCGCCATCTATACTCATTGTAGTTGTTGTAATCCCATCCTAAACTTTCATACTGTGGGTTGTTGGCATAAGCATTCCCTGTTTTTACATGAATCTCATTCGTAGAAGGAGGATATTTAAATATCCGGCTGCTGCTGTCTAAACGTAAAGTAGGAGGATAATCGTCCTTCTTCCATTGAAAATAATGTGATTGATTCCAACCGGGATATTCATCTTTCAAATAAATAAATGAACTGTAATGAAAAGCTGCTCCTGCCGAATCCTTCCCTACACGCCAGTAGTAAACGGTGCTATCCTTATAAGTAATAGTAGGTTGCCAATGCACTACTCCCCCACCCTGATAAATACTGATTGACTGAAGAGGTGCCGCAAATAATTCAGACGTATCAATTTCTAATTTATAGCTACGCTTAGGCGCAAAAGGATTAACCGTAGAAGCCTTTAGCGTTACTCCCTGTTTAGGCACAATAGCAAATTCATAAGGATAAATAGGAATGATATCATCGCTTTGAATTTGTATAGAGACAGGTGTAAGCAATCCATTGTTACCTTCTGCCATTTCATTAATTTTATAATCAGCGTCTACATAAGGTTCAAACCTGTTTTCTCCATAACCAAGCGTTGAGACTTTAACCGGCAACTTAAAAGTAACGGTGTCGATATAATAAGGTGCACCTACCAGGATACGATTATTGAAAACCACCGGACTGCCGTTGGCATCAAAAATAGTTCGCTTCAAAGTAATGGCAATAGAATCCTTAATGGCTTTACCCAAGTTAGTTACAACCAATTTCACTTCAAAAGAATCGAGCCCCGGTTGAATGGAAGAAGGATTAAAAAACAAAGAAGACTGCTCTATCGCATAATCGGGTTTAGGATATTGATTTGGTATCAATCCCGGATCTCCATGCAAAGTCATTTCATACGCCATCATCATATCATTATCGCTGGCGTAGTTATAAGTGTAAAGCTTTGTAAGCGTTTGCTGCACTGCCTTACCAAGAGGTTCGGTATAATTCAAACGACAGGTTCTACGATAAAGCGTGTCGGAAAAATTATTCAGTCCTCCGGGAGTAGAAAGACTGGATGTAGCCATGAAAGCTATAGCACCCGCTGCAGGCTTAAAAACAAACCGTTCACTATATCCCGGAGCAGCATCATGAATGAACCCCGCGAAACAACCGTTTGAAAGAATGATAGGATACTTTCCGCGATTGTTGTAATTCTCAGGCTCATCTATACTGAAATCAAAAGCACCGGTGGCGGAGTGTCCGAAGAAAGTAATCCAGGAAACACCTTTATTGATAGCAGTTTTAATAACCTGCGACTGTTGCACATCAATCGGATCGCTCGAAGTTTTCGAAAACGAAGTAGTATTTGCTCCCCACGATGTATCAGCCGCAATCTTCTTGTAGTTATTTACATAAGCCCTGAAAAGCGATTGCTCGAAACTACTCGTTCCCCCGCTGAAATGGAGAAGCTGCTTTTGCCAAATCTTATTCTCTATTAATTCATGGTCGTCATAAGTACTTTGCTCCTTCTCGTAATCTTTAATCTTATCCAAATAATCCTTTACCTGTAAACCATTTTCTGCCGCAAGTCTTCCTATTGCCACCAATGGAAAATCACTTTGCCGGGTAGCTGCCAAGAGATTATCAGAACCGGGAAAACCAAAAGTTGGAACCAGACATTGGGTTCTTACTCCAGCATCACTTCTCATAAACTTCGACTCACGTCCCTTGCCTATTAAAAAAACGTACTCAGGCTTCAGATTGCCCCAGGTACTTGTAGCGTAGGCTATGAAGTTACGAATGGCTAAAGGCGATTTAGCAATACCATATCCAAATTGATCATAAAGTAAATCTATGCTTATGATTTTGCAATTCTTATACTTTCCACCGTTATCTAAATCTCGATACGTACGGTATTCTTCCACCCAATTCTTTCCACTACCATCATTAAACAGGACGCTGTTCGAGATGACAATATACTTACCTTGATTTGTTATATTACTGTAGTCAACAAAGCTAACAGGCGTTAAGGTTTGCACGGTTGTATTACCGCTCGCATCATCCGAACACAAATACATATTGCGTTCAACACCCGAATTGAGAATGTGAAACTTCACCGGAGAACTTCCTGCCGGCTGAGCTGAACGATAAAACCAACCATTGGTTACATCAAACAAAACAGGTACTGTGTTATTGTCGTTGAAGTTATTTACCTCAATATATTTTTTACTTGGAGAAGCGGCACTTGTAAATTGAAATATGTTCGCTCCGCCTGCGTTAAAATCTCTAGGATAAACCACCTCCAGATAACCCACCATGTTTTGCTTCTGACTAAACGCATTGTCACTGGCATAAAAAGTAATCGTATCATTTCCACTATGCAGTTGTGTTGTAGGAATTGTAACATTCATCTTGTTCAACTTAAAGCCAAAGTGATTTTGAGTATAAACCTGCGTGCCATTCAATTGAACGAAAGTGATATGGTTTTCCAATGAGTTATTAGCATAGTTAACTTTTAACTGCGCCATTAAATTTGGATCTCCCGTGTATAGCGAAGGAGTAGGGGCTATAAAGTTTTGCTGAAAATTCCCGAAGTAGGCGGAAAAAGTAAACCCTTCCCCTCTTTCATAAAGTGATTTATAAACTTCTTCATTATTCAACGAATAATATTTGCCATCGTAATAACTACCCGTAGGGTAATTTACAATCGAGCGGCAAGTAAAATAGCTCTCCGGAACAGGAGCAGGCTGCGGTATTACATTTTGAATTTCAGCATACCGCAAATTATTGTTCAGGCTATTGGTGGTTAGAAAGTAAACCGAAGTATCGGTAAACAAGCTATAACTTGGATTGATTTGGTCATCAGCCTTTCGATAAAGCAGACTGTCAATATACCCTCGATTCCGCTCGCCATAAAACTCAAGGTAATCAGAATTGCCCAAGGTATTGGCAGTAGTTGAAACATAAATAGGAATCTGTTGTCCGTTGTGATAGAGGGCAAAACTGGCGGTACTAACCGTACCAATTCCTAAAGGAAGCAAAGTACTTCGCGGAATGCGATACATGCCATCCAGCGTAACCTTAATTTTGTAATACTGTTGAGAAGGAACAATCCATTCATTACCGAAAGGCTGTGCCTGAGCCGAAAAAACAAGACCGATAAATAGAAGAAGGTGTAAACATTTCTTCATGCACTAATCTTTTACTTTTTTGTTGATGTCTAAGCGCAACGATATAACATGCGAATACAACCCCGCTCCGCCATCTTTGTCTTTGATGGTAGTTAAATTAGTAAGGGCATAATCCAAGGAAATGATTTTTATGTGAACCCCCGCACCTATGTTTGGAGAAACAGTAAACCGTTTCTTGCCCAACTCATCAGTCGCTCGTTGCAGGTTACCGACACCAGTACGGATACAAACATCAATATTCTTGGCCGGGACATATTTCAATTCCAAACCAATATTCATATCCACGCTTATAGGTTTCGCAGCTATCAGCACATTCCTTTTCCCATCTGTTGTCAATGCGAAATTCACTTCGGGTATAATGAAGAACTTGTCTTTGATATTGCCCGCATAGGCCGCACCCAAAATGAACATAGGCGTAGTAATCTCCAAACTGTTTTTTGGTAGCGCATTATTCGTTTGCAGCAATACTTGCTTCTCTGCATCGTTAAAACTTATGCTCCACGCATCGAAGGTAGAGGTAATATCTCGGGCCATCAAACCTATGTACCAGTTCTTAATGCGGTATTGCAAACCAAGATCAACACCAAAGCCAAAGGCTTTAGCAAACTTTCCTATTTGTCTGTAAATAATTTTGGCACTTCCTCCAATGCTCAGTCCTTTTACCGGAAGCACCTGTGCATAATGCAATTGAAACGCATAATCAGCGGCACTGAAAGATGTAATCTTAGTATAGTCCACGCTGCCGTCAGGTTGCACCAAAAACAAGGTATTGGGAATATTGTCTATCCCGAATCGGGTAAATGAAAAACCAATCACCCGTTTGTTCTGCTGCACCGGAACCGCCAACGTTACGTGGTCGTATTTGGCTATGCCCGCAAAGTATTCGGAGTGCATAATGCCTACCTGGAAAGTGTTGGTTATATTAACAAGACCTGCCGGATTGTAATAGTTGGAATAAACATCGGAAGTGGTTGCTACCTGCGCATTGCTCATTGCTAAACCACGCGCGCCAACACCTATTTGCAGAAATTCATTGCTGTATTTACGCACAGTTTGCGCAAACAAGGTGGTGCTACTGATAAGAACGAAAAGTAGGATGATGGTTCGCTTCATTGTTTAACTTTTAAAATTTCCTGCCAGCTATAACGCATTACCGAATCTATATTGTGCAAGGCCGACAAAAACTTTCTTTTTTCCTCTTCCGTAAATGCCGTTTTGGTAACACTGCCATAAATACGGTCTAACCCGACAACTATATTTTCTAACTCCTTAAACAAAAACAAAATCCTCCGCTGCCGCCAAAATTGAAATTTAGACAAAAAATCCTCCCCGGCAATTGGCAGCGAATGTAAAGCAAAGTATTGGCGAATCAACTTTTCATCCGCATGTTCTATCAACATATAATACCGATTGCATAGTTCTTCATTCGCCAATACTATTTGCCGGTCTATCATCAGTTCAACGGCCAAATGCGCAATAACGGATAAACGAAGTTTTTCACGGCTCAGTTTCTGCTTCAAAAACTGCTCCATTGCCAACTAAATATGCTCCTTAAACAACGGGCTTTTATGAAACCAGAAGTCACCGGCATAATGTTGGACGATTCCTTCGTGTATCTTTTTCAGTCCCTCTTGCTCAGGCGGTAATTGTTTCTTTAAATTCGAATTATAAACACGCGTGAAGCCTCTGGTTAAATCAGGAATGGAAAGGGCAGCAACCAACAGCGGATTTTCGTTTGGCAGCTCGGTGTAATAATGAGAAAGGAAATGCATGAATTTATTTCAAAGCCGAAGTTCTAATTTGATCGCACAATTCACAAACACGGTTCGGTTTTTTGTCTCTCGCTATTCGTTAAAAGGATTATGCTTAGCTGAATCCTTCTACTTAGCACTGCCCTAGTATTTGAACGATAAACCAGAGAGAATAAACGACAAACGAAACTACATTTGCTTAATGAAACAAAAAACCTGCACCCTGTGCCACACTGTTTTCGAATGTGGTGCCAAAGGTACATCGCAACCATGTTGGTGTTACGAACTGCCGAATGTAATTTCCCCGGTAGGTACTACCGATTGTCTTTGCCCGACTTGTTTGGCGAAGAAGATTAATGAAATAAAAGAGGAGAAGGTGTAAAAACCGTTATTAAAAAAGGATGAAGGAACCGAAAGGAAATGCCCTACTCCTTCACAACCTGCTTCACCATCTTCTCTCCATCCACTTCTATTGCTACGTAGTAAACCCCCGAAGGCAGTTTATTTAAATCAATAACCTTGACTGTTTGGCCTGGCAGATTGCTTTCTTCTTTTCTGTAAACTTCTTGGCCAAGCACATTGGTTATGATAAAAGTAGCTTGCTTGATATTTTGCTTTTGCAGAACAATAGAGAGTTCGTTCATGAATGGATTGGGGAAAACCTTCGCTGCCGTCCGGTTGCCTGAACTGACTTCGATTCCACTCACAATCATATTCACAGCATTCGAAAACGTTCGACAGCCATTGGCTCCTGTCACCTCCACACTGTATAAACCCGATTGGGTAACGGTATAATTCTGAGCATTGGCATTGCCAATAGCCGTGTTACCCAAATACCACTGATAAGAAGTAGCAGCCGTAGAAGTAAGTGTATTACCGTTTTGCGAAATCAAAGGCACCTCCGGTTTTTGATTGACCAACACATCCATTGTATCAACCGTACTTTCGCAGCCATTCACATTTATGCTCAGGTAATAAGCGCCCGCATTAGTCGAATCCACATTAGTAATAGACGGGTTCTGTTGAGCCGAAAAGAAACCGGCAGGCCCGGTCCAACTATAAACCGCATTGCTCACCTGCTGACAGTTCAACTGCAAAGTATTCCCCTCGCAGGTAGGATTATTGACTGACACTATCGATGCATCGGGTACTTGACGAACCGTCATTGTAATAGCCGTAGCCGTTACCGTGGCAGGGCTTGCACAACCGGCATTGGAAGTAAGCGAACAACTGATTAAATCCCCCTGTGCAAGCGCGCTATCTGCATAACTAACTGCATTCCCACCTACCACATTGTTATTCTTCTTCCAAACGTAAACAGGGCTGCTGCCTTCGTTGGCAACCGTAACGAAAAACGTAACCACCGTGCCGCTGCAAATATCATTACCCGGTGCGGCTGCTATATTAACAGAAGGCAAAACTGAGGCGGTAATTGTAACTGTATGAGTAGCGGTTAAAGGTCCTCCGCATCCCGCGGCCGTGGCAGTAACCGTAGCTGAACCACTGTAGCCCGCTGACCAAATCACGGCACCCGTGCCAGCATTAATAATGTTACCCGCATTGCTTGATGTAATATCCAAACTATAACTCACCGCATTGGTATTGGAAGCTGAAGCAGTATAAGTAATAGTATTTGCCCCCTGACATTTCGAAGAGGATGCCCCCAAACTAAAAACAGGTGTGCCAACTATTGGACTAATCGTAACCGTATGCACTGCCGTTGCAGGGCCTCCGCAGCCCGCAGCCGAGGCAGTAACAGAACCTGTGCCGCTATAGCCTGCTGCCCATATTACCTGTCCGGTAGTGGTATCAATCGTATTGCCACCTGCCAAAGCAAGGGCATCGAGCTTGTACGTAATGCCTGTAGAATTTGTCGAAGTAGCGGTGTAAGTCACCACACCTGCCCCTTGGCAGCGCGTTGAACTTAGACCATTATTAAATGCTGGTGTGCCGACAGCAGCCGAAACAGTAACCGTATGAGTAGCCGTAGTTGGTCCGCTGCAACCTGTAGCAGTGGCGGTTATAGTAGCGGCTCCGGCATAACCTGAAGCCCAGGTCACTGCTCCCGAATTTGCATTGATACTGTTGCCTGCATTAGTAGCCGTATTATCCAACGAGTAAGTAATACCTGTACTGTTAGAAGCCGTAGCAGTATAAGTAACACTGCCTGCCCCCGCACAACGCGCGCTTGTGGCACCCAAATTAAAAACCGGTGTAGCCACAGCCGGAACCGTTGGGTCGGTTAAAGTAAAAGGCCCTGCTACAGGAGTCGATGAACAAGCACTAAGAGTCGCCACTACATTCGTGTAGGTCCCTGCTGTAAGGCTTCCTATCGTCAGCACACCACTCCCATCGGTTGTGTAGTTAGCCGATGCTACGGCATTACCGTTTTTGCTATAAGTCACGGCATAAGTGGTGCTGGCCGTTAAGCCATTCAACACAATAGTGCCGGTAGTGCCCGGGCAATTGGTTGGATTAGTAAACGATGATGAACTGATAACCGGATTCGAACAACCCGCCATGCTTAAATAGGCCAGCTTCGCATAACACGCATCGGTATTGGTTGATGGGTTGGCATCAAAAGGAATACAAATAACGCGCAACGGGCTCGCCAGCGTGCCGAAATTAATCGTGGCGTTCTGCGTTCCCTGACCCGAAACAATGTAAGGCGAACCTTCATACAAAGTTCCGCCATTTCTAACCATCCACTTGTAGTAAGTAGCTCCGCTCACAGCCGCCACCGAATAAGGATAATCGGTACTGGCAGCCGGGCTCGAAGAACCCGTGATAGCCCCACAGGTCAAACCGCTGATAGAACAATCGCGGTCAAGCACTTTAATATTATCAACGCCCTCTTGCGGGTTCGAGCAGAACCCTCCTCTTTCAAACTTGATTTTAATATTCGAGTTTTTGTAAGCCGAAATATCGACTGCCGCATAGCGCCACGTAGCATCAGGAAAATAACTGCTCACGGGCAACAACTGCCAGGCGTTTGAACCATTATCGGCCCCCACTTGTATATAGGCTTTGGGCGCGTAGAGCGAGTAGGTTTCATCAAAGGTATAACTGTTCGGCCCGCCACAAGGGTACTGACTTCTGAAACTATAACGAAGCTCGCCTTTGGCATAAGCACCGATATTTATCTCCTCCGTAATCATATTCGTAGTGCTCGGGTCATAGCCGGTCGAAAGCGAACCGTAATAATCGAAAGAACCTCCTACCCCACCCGAAAACAAACTTACATAGCTACTTCCCGAACTCGAATTGCTGTGATATGAAATCTTCGGAAAGCTGCCCGAATTCCACCAGGTATTCGAACTAAAGTTTTCGGTGTAAGAAGTCTGCACCGAAGAGCCGGTCGTTTCGGTCATACTGAAATTTTCTATCGACACCCAATTGGTACCCGAAGCATTTCTAAAATGAACCACCACACTAAACTTCTGCCCGCCTATAATATCGCTGCCTACAGTAAACGTATTTGTACCGCAGGCAGTCGTGGTCGCGCTGCCTATTTTCACCCAACCGTTATCGGTGGTTGATAAAGTGCTGAAAGCATAAGCGTTATTAATCCGCACATAAACATCGGGTGCCGTAAACGTACCGCCCGACTTCAACTGAAAACTAATACTAAGCCCCTTGCCCTGCGATACATAGCAGGTGTTGGTCGTCAGATAATCGTTGGAAGTAACCGCCCCCACATAATCGCCCAGCGTGCAGGCCATCGTAGAACCCGCATTGCCCGTTCCGGCTGAGTGAAAAAAGTGCGAAGAATAAGCCGAACTGAAAGCCTCGGTAAAAGGCAGGGCATTCTGCGCCATCAGCGAACCTGACCCCAAGAGCATAAAAGCAATCATCAGGATTGAAATACAATTCCTGGTTCTGAAACTGGAAACTAAGGACATAGTGCGGCTTTTGCTTTTGGTAAATAATCGTTCATCAAAACATGAACCTTCATGCTTCGCTTGGAACGCGGCAAAAATACCAATTTGAACTTGGTGTTTAGCATCACAAAGCCGATGCTTATTGACAAAAAGCAGTAATTATTGAGTTGGTCCGCTATCCACTGCAGCCTCTACCACCGTCTGAGTGGCTACTGCCACATTCGACAAGATATTATAACCCGTAGCCGCCTCTATAGCATCCACCGAAGTACGGTAATAACCCCACGGTTGAGCATTTACGGTTTGGTTATTCGGCAGGTCAATAGCTATTACGCGCGTAGCGTTGCTCACTCGGTTGGCATCATCTGTACCGAGCGGCAAAATCACAATCACCTTCCATACATGCGCTGGCACTGTTATTTTTCCACCGGCAATCGTATTGGTCACACCACCTTTGCTCCCCGTACCACCCGTGCCATAGTTACCCGCTATAATATAAACCTCATTACCCTGGTTAACCAGGCCGCGTGTATAAGCCTCCAGTTGCTCCCAGGTTTGTTGATTATTGATAGGCGCCTGAGGAACTATATTAGCCATCAAAAAAGTATTGGCATTATCCGTATCACTGGCCGTTCTGTCTTCCGAAGGACACATGTGGCCGCGGTCAAAACCTGTGTTTGTATACTGGCTGGTCGTAGCCCTGAAAAAAGTAGAAGGAAGAGAAGCATCCGTATTAAAACAATTACAACGCAATGCAGCTCCTTCCCAGGCTGTACTCAAATGCCAGCTCACCCAGTTATTAGTCCCTCGCGAATTATTATACGATAAACTGTATTGAGTATGTTGAAGCAAATAATTATTCGGGCTGGCTGTGCTCGTTACCGCACTGCTCGGATTTCCTAAAGCCAGATTATTGTCGCGGGTAGGCCCCGAAGAAACATTGTCTGAAACCGAAAAATCATCCACGTTCAATCGTCCCCCACTCAACTTCCGCAATTGAAAACGAACATTGCCCGTAACACTCATTGCAAAACTGGCGGTAGTTAAAGTAGTAGCCGAAGTTGTAATCACACTTCCCGTTTGCGTCCACGTGCTGCCGCTGTTCGTAGAATAATACAAACTCCACGTGCTATTGGCATCCGTCCCGTATTTAGCATGAGCCACACTTACCAGGGCAACACCATTCGTGCAATTAAAATTCATCGTCAGCATACCCATGTTCTGTATCCTCACCGACTTCGCTCCGTTTTTACGGTCACTGGTCGAAGTACCCAACAAAGCATCATTCAAATTCCATAAACCGCTTGTCAATGAAACATCTCCTGTAGCGTAAGCCGTTTTGGTACCAGCTTCAAAATTTTCAGGAAATCCTATCGACAAACTCCGCAATTGATGAGGGTTTCCGGTCTGCGAATAAGGGTTAGTATCAATCGCAGTTAAATCTTCTTTTTTGCAGGAAGAAATAGAAAGCGTAATAGATAAGAGCAGGAAGTAGATAATTCTTTTGGTCATAGTCTTATTTTGAATCTGTAAACGAAATAAAAGAAATTAACCCCTCGACTTTATCCAATCCTATAAGCCAAATGAGATAAGCAATGGCAGAATATCCACCAAGCTGCAGCACACCAATCCCTCAACAAAAACAACCCGCAACCAAAATCCTAAAACGGCATTCATGGCGGTGCATCGCTCAAAATTCCTTTGAAAACACGATTAGAACAGGTAAAAAGAAAAAGAGACAAAGGCTCTATCCCACCGGGGCTCCATAACACAACGACTCTTTCCTTCTAACAATACGCAGCCCCGCTGGGGCTAAAACTCTTAAAAGCAACCAAAATATCACATTCTACCTTAGGATACCCCATTTCTACCCTTCCCCAAGCGGTTCCCGCCTTCCAATAATTTATTGCGGACTTTCCATAATCGTTTGCGGGCTTTCCATAATCGGCCGCGGCTATTCCCTTTCCCAAAAACAAAAAAGGCCTTACAGCCATCTGCAAGACCCTTTCCAATTCCTTAAATAGATTTTAAACCTCCTCTCGTTTCCTTACTCGCTACAAAACCAACCCAAGCGCTTACGGCTGCGCAGGTGCCGTTCCCAAGGTAGGTGTCTTTATCTTCTCGGTTCCGCTAAGCCCCTCCTTCACCTCAATCTGCAATCCATCCGAGAGGCCCGTCTTAATCTCCTTCTTCTCGAGCTTGCCCGCTGCGCCCTGTATCTCTACAAACGATTTGCCGCCCTCAAACACCAGCACACTCTCGGGCACCGAAAGCACACTATCCTTATGCTGCAAAATAATATCGGCATTGGCACTATACCCTGCCCTCAAAAACCGCCCCTCCTTCAATTGCACAGCCGCCTTAATCTCAAACTGAATCGCCCCGTTCTCGGTCACTCCCTTCGGGCTGATATACTCAAGCTTCGCCTCAAACTTATCTTCCTGCAAAGCCCCAATCGTCAGTATCAGCGGCATGCCCACATGTATCTTGCCCACCTCCGACTCATCCACCTTTCCGATAAAAATCATCTCGCCCATATCGGCCACCGAAGCAATCGTAGTTCCTTCATTAAACGTATTACTCTCAATCACCGAGTTCCCTTCCTTCACCGGCACATCGAGCACCATACCGCTAATGGTAGATTTAATCATCGTGTTCGACACCTGCCCCATCTTGGCGGTCGTGCCCTCCTTAATCAATTGCAGATTATTCTGCGCGGCATCCAGTTCCTCATACGCGGTCTTATATCTGTTATCCACCTGCTGAAACTCCGCCTGCGCCAACACCTTATCCGTCAACAACTGTTTTGATCGATCGTATTCAATCTTCGCATTCTCCACTGCTATCTTCGCCTGATTCACCCGGTTCTCTGCATTGCTCAGGTTCAGCATGTTCGGAATAATCTTCACGCGCGCTATCACATCGCCCTGCTTCACCTTATCCCCGGCCTTTATAAATAGCTTCTCGATAATACCGCTCACCTGGCTTTTCATCGCCACCTCCCTTCGCGGGTTAATGGCGCCCGTAGCGACAGTCTTCTGCACAATATTCTGCACCGAAGGTTCCACCGTGCTAATCTTCTCAGGCACCTTTTTCGATTTGGCATACAGAAAATAAAAGGTCCATCCAAACAGACCCAAGACCACTAACGCTACAACAACTTTAACTGCTTTACCTATCATAAAATGCTTTGTTTTTTATTATTCAGTTCTCAATGCTTCCACCGGTGAAATTTCCAACGCCCGCTGTGCCGGAATAAGTCCCGCCAGCGCTCCCGAAAAAATCAAAATACCCAACGCCTTCAGCGCTACCGTTAAATCAACACCGGGATGCACAAACATGGTAGCCCCACCGGGCGGCAGACTTCTATCCACCAGTTCCAATAGACCAATACCAAATACCAGTCCGGCATAACCCGCCACAGCCGTTAGGGTGATGGATTCTAAAATCAACTGACTGACGATAGCCGAAGGGGGAGCACCAATCGCCCTGCGTACACCAATCTCCCGCGTGCGCTCTTTCACCACTATCAGCATTATGTTGCTCACCCCAATAATCCCAGCCATCAGCGTTCCTATGCCCACAAACCACACCAGCATCTCTATCCCCATAAACAACCCGCTGAGCTTCTTAAACTCTACCTCCATGTTCCAATGCCCGATAGCGCGCGCATCATCAGGTGCCACCTTGTGCCGGTCCTTCAACAAGGCCATCGCCTTTTCTTCCGCCACCGAAGCCAAAACATTCTCGGCACTCATAATCGAAAACCAACCCACTCTCTTGCCCATATTAAACGCCTGGCTAAAAGCCGTGAAAGGAAGATAGATAGAACCGGCCTGCTCTCTTGCCTGGTCGCCTTTACCCGAACCATGAAGCGTTCCGGTAATCATAAAATTCACTCCGTTTACTTTGATGTATTGACCAATCGGATTTTCTCCCACTGCAAACAACTTCTCCAAAACCTTATCACCTACCACAGCCACTTTCCTTCTATCGCGAATATCCAGATCATTAATAAATCGCCCATTGATTAAATTGAACTGCTGAATCTTTGCCAGATCAGGATGAATACCATAAACAGAAAAAGCAGCCGTCTTCAGCCCGCGCACTACATTGTTCGGACTTTCATATCCACCCAATTGATTCATGGGTGCCACTATCTTTAGTTCGCTCAGGTTTTGCTTTAATGCCGCAGCATCATCTAAGGTAAAATCAAAGTGCCGGTTGGGTTGAAGGCCTTTATAAGGTTTACTGGTGGTTTGGGTCCACATAAAGAAACTATTGGTGGCCGTGCCGTTAAACTCCTGCAACACACCATTTCGCAGTCCCGCACCCGAACCCAGCATAATCACCAACATGAAGATGCCCCAAAACACACCGAAAGCGGTAAGTGCAGTGCGCAGCTTATTCTTGCTCATGGCAGCACCAATTTCCTGCCAGTTGTCTAAATCAAAAATCATACTTCATCTTTTAAAGCTTCCACCGGATTAATACTTGCAGCCCTTACTGCCGGAAAAAAACCAGCCAGCAATCCGGCAAAAATAAGCACCACCGTGGCGGTAATAGCCACCTTAAAGTCCACTTCGGGGTTTTTAAAAAAATCGCTGGCGGGAACATACTTCTTAAACAATTCCAGCACCACTACCCCCAACAACATGCCCGTATAACCCGACAGTGCTGTAATAATAAGCGACTCCTGCAAAATCAAACTTACAATCGAAAAAGGATTGGCACCCAAGGCCTTTCGAATGCCGATTTCCTTCGTTCGCTCCTTCACCGAAATCATTAAAATGTTACTCACACCCACCACTCCTGCAATTATGGTTCCGATGCCGATAATCCAGATGAATATACGAATGCCCGAGAGCATCTTCATTATACGCTCAAAGTTTTCCTTGTTGTTGTAGGCACCCACTGCGGCTCTGTCCAAAGGATTAAAACTATGCCGGGCAGCTAACAAGCTTCTGATTTCCTCAGCCATGGCAGAACCAATCTCCACCGGCAAATCACCGGTGCTTAACCAGATAACATCAAGATAGTTCTGCCCGTTAAAAACCTTTTGAGAAGTGGTTACGGGAATGTATATCCTATCCATATCTCCACGTCCCGGGTCATAGAAACTACCCACCACTTGAAAAGCAATGCCGCCCACATCAATATATTTACCCAAAGGATTTTCGCCTTTAAACAAAGCCTCTTTTACCGGTTGACCGATAACACAAACCTTTCGATACTGTGCCATATCATTGTCGTTCAGAAAACGCCCTTCGGTTACTTTTAAGCTTTCGAGATAGTCGTGGTCGGAATTGCCGGAGCGAACGGTGAAGGTTGCCTTCTGATTTCCATAACGCATTATCTTAGAGATGTTCCCTTGTGCGGTGCCTGATTTCTTATCAATCCCTTTCACCTTCTTTAAAATCAAATCCATGTCCTCATTCGTCAACTTGATTTGTCGCCCAGGTTGATAGCCGTTGTAAGCCATCGATGTTTTACCACCATCCACCCAAATGGTATTAGTGGCATCGGACTTAAACTGGTCTTGGGCACCATTACGTAAACCATGACCCGCACCTAACAAAACAATAAGAATAAAGATGCCCCAAGCCACGCTAAAAGCCGTAAGAGCTGTTCGCAGCTTATTGTTACGAACGACATAGTATATTTCTATGAGGCTATCGTAATTCATTGCGACACGGAAACAGGGTTTACAATTAAACCATCTTTTATGCGAATGATGCGATGTGTGTTATCTGCTACATCCTGTTCGTGCGTTACAATCACAATCGTCATCCCTTGCCGATTCATGTCTTTGAATATGTCCATGATTTCATGCGATGTCTGTGAGTCGAGCGCACCCGTAGGTTCATCCGCCAGAATTACTTTCGGCTTTGTAATCAAAGCGCGTGCAATAGCCACGCGTTGTTTTTGCCCCCCCGAAAGTTCACTGGGCAAATGCTCCGCCCAATCTTTCAAACCAACTCTTTCCAAATATTCCATAGCTAGAAGAGTACGTTCTCTGCGACCCACGTTTTGATAGTAAAGAGGTAAGGCAACGTTGTCCACTGCATTCTTGAACGAGATAAGATTGAAGCTTTGGAAAACAAAACCCAGGAAACGGTTTCGTAACTGTGCGGCCTTAGTTTGCGAAAGGTTTTTGATAAGCAAGCCGTTGAGGTGATAACTGCCTTCGTCATAATCATCCAATATACCCACAATGTTCAGCAGGGTTGATTTGCCCGAACCCGATGCGCCCATAATGGAAACAAACTCCCCCTCCTTTATGTGCATATCAATGCCCTTGAGCACCTGCAGTTTATTACTGCCCATTTGGTAAGCCTTGCGCACTCCCTGCAACTTAATCATGGTGCGAAGAAAAACATATTACGCTTAAAGTAAGGAGAGAGATAAAAAATATATGTGAACTAAAAATCAAAGAGGCGTTATGAAATCAATCACAACGCCTCTTTCAAAAACTAATTAAGTCAATCCTAGAACTTCAAAATCTTAAATTCAGTTCTTCTGTTTTCCTGATGTTCAACATCATTACAAGGCACAACTACTGTTCCTTCGCACTGACATTTATTCACCAAACGGCTTTCACCATAACCAGCTGCAATCATTCTTCGCGACTCCACACCTTGCTGTGAGATATAATTCACAGAACTCTCAGCTCTTTTAGTTGAAAGCTGCATGTTGTATTTTGAAGTTGCTCTACAATCCGTATGGGAACTTAACTCTATTTCCATAGTCGGATTATCCTTCATCACTTTAACCAATTTATCCAACTCTTTAGCAGCATCAGGACGAATAAACCACTTATCCAAGTCGTAATAAATATTTTCGATTTTGATAGCCACACCCTTCTTTACCTTTTCCAGTTCCAAGACAGAATACAATGTAGTTGGAGCCTTTACGCCTTCGGTAGTTTGTGTACCTGTGACAGTTAAATACTTCGTATCCGGTTCGCCAGTCTCCTTTGAAGCCTGTAATCGATAGTTTGTATTTGGCTCTAAAGTAAAAACACATTTACCATCCTTGTTAGTAGAGCAAACCTCTTCCTTCATGGTTGTAAGATTTGTCACCTTTACTTCCGAGGCCTCGAGAGGGTCTCTTGTCTTCCTGTCAATTACTGTAATATCTAAAGTTATACCGCCTTCAGCCACCATTGGAATCTTTACTAAATCCGGCTTTTCCTTAACTTCTACTGGTAACTCAGCAGGGAGATAGCCTTCTTTGGTAGCAAAAAACTTGTACTTTGTATTTGGCGTAGCCGCAAAAGAGAAGTCGCCCTCCTTCCCTGATTTCGCTTTCCCCTTTTCCAAATCCTCCTCCTTCATAACTACTTCTGCCCCAGTAATCGGAAGACCAGAGGCCAAATCGTAAACAATTCCATTAAGAACTACTCCATTCTTAGTGAAGCTATATATATCATCATCTCCCTTCCCACCCTGGCGGTTGGAACAGAAAAAACCTTTCTTGTTATCCTTTTGAATAACATAGCCAAAATCATCCGCGTTTGTGTTAATTGGATAGCCGAGGTTTTCAGATTCTGTCCAGTTTGTCATTTTATTCCCTGTCTTAACAAGGGTACTTGAAAAAACATCTAAGCCTCCTAAACCGGTATGCCCTGTTGAAGAAAAGTAAAGGGTCCCGTCATCAGCAATAAAAGGAAACATATCATCTCCTGAGGTATTTATTTTAGGCCCCAAATTTATCGGAGTTCCCCATGTTCCCCCTATTTCACGAGTTGACAGGTAGATATCAACTCCGCCATATCCTCCCGGCTTATCACTCGCAAAGTATAATGTCTTTCCATCTTTCGAAAGTGTAGGATGCCCCACAGAATATTCTTTGTCATTGAAAGGTACCGCTTCAACTAATTCATCTCCAAAACGATTTTGGTCATTTAACCAAGCAATGCGATAAATTTTGAGTTTGACAGTTTTGTCAGCAGCAGGAAATGCCCGTCTTCCGTTGTAATTACTTCTATCTAAATATAACTCACCCATTTTTTCACAATAGGAAGATGTTCCTTCATGAAACTTTCTGTTTACCGTCCGTCCATGAATCAATTCACATTTAGATATATCTCCTTCAGCAGTATCGTCTTTGAATGCTTGGTATATTTGTAAAAAATTACCCTGAGTCCATTTATCTTTGTGCACAACAAAAGCATCAGGATAGCGGTTTGAACAAAAGAAAATACCCGTATCTTTGTAGAGAGAAACCCCAAAATCAGATACTTCTGAGTTGATTTTATCGAGGTTTTTAACCACATAAAATCCCTTGTCCTTGCTCAATTCTTCTACCTTGTCAACTCCCTGTAAGCGCTCCTTTACGCTATTGTCGCCAGGGACTAAATCTATATATTGTTTGTAATAGACCTTCGCTTCTGCATATTTTTGATTTGCACGTAATGCCTCTGCGTAATACAACTTATTAATCACATCAACATTCTCGGCCTTGGCCAAATCTGCATAATAGGTTTCTGCATGTACTTGATCATTTATTAGCCGATAGCTATCAGCCATTTTTTGCTTTACGTATAAATTCTGAGTATCCTTCTTTAAAGCACGCTCATAAAACAAAATAGCTTTTCGATAATCAAACTGTTTAAAATACCAATCGCCCACTTTCACGATAGGCTTTTCGGCTGATGCCATTCCTACCATAAGAATGGCTGCAACTAACAATGTCAGGGATTTCTTCAAACTCATAGTCTTATATTTTAGGGTTTACCTGAAAATTCTCTTTTAAAAATACTTTACAAAACGCGGAGTAACAAAGCGTTTCTTGTTGTAATAAAAATCGTATCCAACCATGATTTCATGTGTTCCACCAGTATAATGGCGAAGCGAAGAAATCTCGGCATCATAACAATAACCAATCTGCAACTGAGGAGTGGCTTTGAAAGTCACAAAAACATTGGCCGATTGTCCATAGTAGGCATTATCGCCACCAGTTCTATATCCCACACCTAACCAAACTCTTTCAATGAATAATAATGCCAAGTTAATATCGAACTGAGGTATATTTTTAGGTAAACCTTTCTGCCATTTCATTAGAATAGAAGGACGGAATTTCACAATGGATGCCTCCTTACCAAATACATAGCCTGCAGTGAAAAGATAATTATTGTAGGTTCGCGCGATAGATTGGTCGTAAGCACTAACCCCTGTTTTGTCGCGTAATTTAGCCGGCAATAAGTGCGGAACTGAAAAACCAACAAAATATCTTTTACCATAAGCATATATTCCGAACCCGATATTCGGAACAAAAAGATTTTGGTTAAGAGCAAAAGCCGGGTCATTCACATTCGCTAAGGGTAAGATTGCCTTGTTATTATTTTGATAGTAATAGGCAAAAGATGCCTGTACACCGAAACATAACCGGGACTGCTTTATTTTAAGACGATAAGAAAATGCAGGAGTAACAGAAAATGTATTCGCTAAACCAATTTTGTCATTTGTAAGCGTCAAACCAACTGCGTACTGATCTCTTCTAAAAGGCGTATGCACGCTCACATTCATAGTTCTTGGTGCCCCTTCCAGCCCTGCCCATTGATGGCGGTAAATTCCCATTAAACTGATTGCTTCCTGACTACCCGCATAAGCTGGATTCAGAAATAATCCGTTGAACATATACATACTATATGCAGGGTCTTGCTGTGCTCTTACCGCACTCAAGGCAGACACAAAGAAAATCGCTGATAAAAATAATTTCTTCATAAGAAAAGGTTTTTACTGGTTAATATTTTAAAAAACTTTTCCTCCCGAAATGAATCGGGAAGAAAAGTGTAACTCGATTATCTGCCGATGACAATAAACTTCGCTTCGCGCTTTCCGCTGCCATCATTGTACTCGTAAATCATGTAATAAGTAGAGTCTGGCAGAGGGGTTCCTTGCATATTATTACCGGCAAAGTCATTCATATACGAACCTTCACTGAACCAAACTTCAACCCCCCAACGATCAAAGATCCGAATAGTCGCCTTAGGATATTTGCTGTTGCACGGTATCTTGTACAAATCATTTATTCCATCACCATTAGGTGAGAATGCATTTGGTGTGAAACACTCCACTGTAGTATCCACTACTGTGATACAAATTTCGGCCGTATCACAGAAAATATTACTTCCCGTAACTGCGCAAACGATATAACTTAAGTTTTCGGTACCTTTGTAATCCTTACTCGGAGTATAAGTAACCGTATTATCAGCATTTACAATCGCGGAGCCATTTACAGCCCTGCCAATAAGTGTAACTAAAGTATCGCTCGACCACGGTAATATATCATTAGCTAATACATTAAGCGTTATCGGCTCATTAATATAGGCTGTATCCAAATCACAAGGCTCATCTATAGCCTGTATTAATTTGTCAAGCACGGTTATAACAACTCCTGACGTATCACAATTACCCAAGGTATCACATACTACAATACAGAAGGTATCGTTGCCGATGAATCCTAAGTTTGGAACATAAACAAAACAACTATCACCAGATAAAATTTGCACCGTTCCGTTAGTTGGGGAGCAAAGGGAGGTGAGTGAAGGATTGTTCGGACCTTGAATAAAGCCACCAAGGCAGATAGTATCCGAAATGTTTACATAAGTGGTGTCATACAAAGTATCTATATGCACCTGACAAGGAACAACTTTCACGGTGATTACCCCTGTATCACATTTACTAGGTAAACCATTGTCACATATATAATAATTCAAAGTGAAAGTGCCTTTATTCCCGTTTGCCTGGAACGATACAGATCCGCCATTAACCTCGGTGACAGCCGCTAAATTAGCCGGGAATGGATTGCCGAATCCAGTTATAGTCAATGCATTACCATCAATATCCTTATCATTTAGTAAGATATCAATACTTGAAGTGTCATTGATACATATTGTCAGATTATCATCACCAGCAATAGGCTTTTGATTACAATAAACATTTACAATGAGCAACGCAGTATCTACACCACAAAGGCCCGAAGCAACATATTGAACAGTGTCAAAACCACAATAAGTGGATATTGGAACGTAATGTAATACTCCCCCTGTAATAGTAGCATTTCCGTGCTGGGCATTGACCAAAATTACCGCAGTTAAAGAGCCAGAACTATTTAAATCGTTAGACAACACATTGATAGTAAGCGAATCTCCACCTATAATAGTTGCTGTATCTGTATTTGCTACAGGTTTACGGCAGCAATCTATCTGTACGCACACAGCCACAGTATCAGTAGCACCCAGGGCATCCTGAATTACATATTGGAACCGATCTGTAATTCCACATATGGTTGTATCAGGAACAAAGTGAATCGTTCCATTTTCGTTTAAAGAAACTATTCCGTGAGTAATACCCGGTGTCGATATAAGCGTAGTGATAGAGAATGTATGACCTTCGGGATCAAAGTCGTTTGCCAAAACATTAATATCAATAGGATTATCAACCCCCGTTATATTATTTCCGCAATCAGCACGGCCTTGAACCGAGTTTTTAACGTAAATAACCACAACTGCTGTATCCAATGCACCCTTAGAATCACGGATCACATAACAGAAGGTATCCGTCATAGTGGCATTAAAGCTGCTATCCGGTGTATATATTACTACCCCATTAGTAATTATCGCATTTCCATGAGAAGGTGGACAAGGAACAGATACTATCGATATAGCATCCCCGTCAGGATCATGATCATTAGATAGAACATGAACCGTGATGGCAGTAATATAATCAGTAGAATCAAAATCATCCACAGCTACCGGTGGGTGATTGGCCACACAAGTATCACTTACCTTGATATACACTACAGCTGTATCACAAGCAATTTGCGTATCACAAATTATGTATAAAATTGAATCAAACCCAGCAGTAGGTGAGGTATAATTGAGAGTACCAGTAGTATTGTTAACACTAACCACGGCACCTGCTAAAGTAGGCTGTGAAAGAATTTGAGAGACGAATAATGAATCCTGATCTGAATCGAAATCATTAGCCAACTCATTAATAATCAAATTCCTTGAAACACATGTTTCAACTTCATCGTTGTTCGCTACGGGCGGAACATTTGCTGAGTCACAATGAACGACTGTAACAATAATACGGTTCGTATCACACAAGGAAGGATTAGAATTATCACAAACAATATAAGGAATTACGTAATTTCCAGCCGTATCTGCACTAAACACTACTGCGCCATTTCCTGTAGATGTAAGCGTATAGGTAGCGTTATTATTAGGTTTAGTAGCGTTACCATAGGTAAAGGAAAGAGGGCTACCTTCAGGATCGGCAGCTCCTGCTGCAACATTTATACCAATTGATGTATTCTCGCAAACTGTTACACTCACTCTAGAAGTTCGAGGTCGATGGTTAATAGGCAATACATGAATTGTTATTCTAGCAGTATCGCACAAACCTGAAGGATCACATACCGTAACACAAATTACCTGTGTTCCGGTCCATCCAAAAGTAGGAATAAACTCAAAGCAACTGTCACTTGTAAATACAACTGTTCCGTTCAAAGGAGTACATTGAGCATTTCCAATAACCAGTTCATCGCCATCAACATCGAAAACGAACGGGCAAACTTCAGCCGTATCATTTTCATTGATAGTTATAGTCGTATCTGCAATAACAGGTGGGTCGTTAACAGGTGTTACAGTAATTGCAATAATCGCAGTGTCACAAGCATTCGGACAGTTGGTATTACACAATTTATATACGATGGTGTCAAGACCATTATAATTAGTGTTTGACACGTAGTTAATAACGCCATTACCAAGAGTAGCAGTTCCGTGCCCAACACTTAAAACAGTAACAGAGTTGATATTACCTTCCGGATCAGAATCGTTTACTAACTCGGAAATAGACACCGGAACTTCTTCCAATGTTGTAGCAGAGTCATTCAATGCAACCGGAGGTTGATTTACGTGAATAGTAAGCGTGTCATAAGTATAACAATTACCAGGTGTATTCACCGCCTGAGCTACCACCACATCATTAAACCCTGTTGGTATGTAGCCAAATGGTGCTAAGGTTGAATTAAACAGAGAACCGTTAAGATGGAACCATCTTACATTAAACACATCTAAGCTGACGTTTGCCGATAAGGTCACCGTTTGACCAGCGCATGCAGTATCTACCGAAGAGGTAATGTTTAATGTAGGTGCATCCTTTATATTGATTACAAAGCTAAATGTATTGCTACACTGAGTTTGAGGATCTGTATAGGTATAAGTGATATTATTATTACCTACAGTTGCATTAGTTGGAGTAAATACTCCTGAACTACTGATACCAGAACTACCGCTAAAGACTCCACCAGCAGGAGTTCCTGTGATTGTGAAAGGTGCTTCAAAATGGCAGTAACCTGGATTAAAGCCCGATGCAGAGACAACCGGCAATGGATTGACTGTAACACAGATAGTAGTATCATCAGTACAGCCAGTAGTAGGACTAGTGTAAGAGTATTTTATACACCAGTTACCAATTGCAGTCGGTTGAAATACATTTCCAGTAACAAAAGGACCACTAAATGTTCCACCTGCAGGAATACCTGTCATAACAACATTACCAGAACCAATACAATATTGTAAATTTAATCCTGAAATACTTGCTTCTACAGGTTGATTAACAATCACCTGAACTGAATCAGAAGCTTGACAACCCTTAGTGTCGGTAACCACCAGCAAGTATGTGGTGGTAGCAGATGGACAAGCCTGTGGATGTAGTACTGAAGGGTCACTAACAGTTCCGTACCATTGATACGTATATTGCGGATATCCACCACCGACAGTACCACCTAATGTTACACAACCTGCCACATTAGAGCATAAAGGAGAGATATTTGTTCCCGCATCCACGAATACAGTATTTGGAAGAACTGTAGTAGTTTGACAACTTGATGCTTGACAACCGAAAGAATCGGTAACAATTACACAGAATTGAGTAATAAATCCAAGTTGTTTTACCACAGGGTTAGCGACAGTTACGCTACTCAAAGCCGTAGGAGGCGACCATAAATAAGTATACGGAGCAACAGTACCTGTAGCAGTCGGAGTTCCTCCTAAAATGGCGCTATCCCCACTACAAGCAGTGATTGCAGCGTTCGGACCAGCATTTGCTATCGGTAAAGCTCTAATAGAAATATTAATTATGTCAGATGCTGAGCAACCCAATGAATCCCTTACCGTTAATGTATAACTTGAATTAGTTGTAGGATTGGCGGTTGGATTGGAGATTACGGTGCTACTAATTGCTATAGCAGGACTCCATAAATACGTGAACACCCCAGTGCCTCCAGCAGCAGCTGGGCTTGCACCCAAAGTCGTAGATGTTCCAAAACAAATTGCTATGTCATTTCCAGCGTTTACGGTAATCAACGGACTTACAATAACTTTAACTGAATCTACAAAAGAACAACCTACCTGATCGGTTACTGTTACCCGGTAAGTCGTTGTAGTAGCCGGTGCAGCGCAAGGATTGGCAACATTTCCACTATTTAAACCAGTAATAGGTGACCATTGATAAATATAAGGGGAAACTCCGCCAACTGCGGTAGGATTTCCTCCAATAGATACACACGAACCGCTATTGGCACATAATGTTCTGTCGAGTCCAGCATCTACTGCCAAAGTTGTTTGATTAACAGTAATCTTCACTTGGTCAGTTCCGCTACATCCTGTTATGAAATCTGTAACTGTGAGAGTAAATACGGTATCGTGTGTTAATCCTGTTACAACCGGATTAGGTATTGAGGTTCCGTTTAGAACCGTTACGCCGTCTATTACAGCAGGTGACCAACTATATGTATAGTTGTTCGAACCACCTGTTCCAGCTGGTGAGCCACCGATAACAACAAAAGCCCCTGGACAATTGGTCATTGACTGGTCTAAACCTGCATTTGCCAAAATTGCCTGGTTTACAGTTATAGACTGACAAGTTGAAGAGGAACAACCGACTGCATCAGTAACGGTCACACAATATGATGTACTTGCTGTAGGTGTTGCTACAGGATTAGCTACGGTCGAATTGCTAAGACCAGTACCCGGATTCCATGTGTAAGTAATATTACCAGTTCCTGCACTACCTGTAGGACTTCCACCTAACACCGCACTTCCACCTGCGCAAATATCCGTATCATTTCCAACTGTAACTGTTACAGGAGGATTAGCAAATACAATAACCGAGTCGATTGCAACACAGCCCAAAGAATCGGTTACACTTAATGTGTAGGTAGTAGTGGTGGTTGGGCTAACTTCAGGATTAGGAATGTTGTTGAAGTTACATATTCCGTTAACCGGAGACCAATCAATCACATAAGAACCAGAGGCACCCGTTACCGCATTAGCACCACCAATAGCGATACAATTCGAAACTAATGGATTAACACAAATACTCTTATCCACACCGGCATCAGCATGCAAAGTAGATGCGATAAGTGTAACATTAACCTGGTCTACCGCAGTACAACCATTAGCATCTGTAACGGTCAAGGTATAATTAACACCTTGAGCTAAATTACAAACCGAAGGATTTGCAAGTCCTGTATTATTTAATCCTGTGGTAGGAGACCATGCGTATAAATAACCACCGCCTCCACCATTAGCCGAGGGAGACCCGCCAATTGTAATGCAAGAATTATTACAATCAACCAATGATTTGTCAGTACCTGCAAATGCTACAGGATTCTGATTTACCCGGATGAATATACTAGCATTATTACTACAACCTAACGAGTCAGTTGCAGTTACCTGATAGGTAATTGTAGCAGTAGGGCAAGCAATAGGATTAGAAGAGGTAACTGACCCGTTAATAAACTGTGACGGAGCCCATAGATAAGCGATGGAACCCGTTCCGCTGCTTGCGGTGGGAGAACCTCCAAGAGATAAACACTCTCCCGCACAAATAGTATCCGAAACCCCTGCATTAACTACAGGTCGTGGATTTATAGTGATTTTAACTGTATCAGAAGCAAAACAACCAGCAGCATCTTTAACAGCAACGGTGTATGTAGTAGTAACCGTTGGGCTAGCTATTGGATTATATCTTGTGCTATCATTCAATGAAGAACCCGGGGTCCAAGAATAGGTATAAGGCAAGGTACCACCTACAGCAGGACTTCCCAACGTAACTGATACAGACGTTCCTTCACAGAATGAAACATCATTACCCGCATTGACTATAAAAGTAGGTTGGTTAACATTCACAGAAACCTGATCCTGAGCAGAGCATCCGAATTGATCCGTTACAACCAAAGTGAAATTTGTAGTCGAACCGAGATGACTTGCAAACGGATTAGCAACTGCACTATTATTTAATTGGGGTGCAGGACTCCAGTTATAAGTATATACTCCACCCCCACCTGAGGCTGAAGGAGAGCCACCTAACTTAACACTATCAGAAGCGCAAGCAACTAATGACTTATCTAAACCGGCATCAGATACCGGATTATCGTTAACATTTATCTGCACAACATCATTAGCTGTGCAACCGTTAGCATCTGTTACTATTACGCTATAGCTAACAGAAGATATCGCTGTTGCTATTGGATTAGATGCAGAGACACTGCTCAACCCTGTGGAAGGCGACCAATTGTATGTAAAAGGTCCAAAATTACCCGAGGCAGTGCCTTGTCCACCAAGAATGACCGTCTTTCCCTTACAAAGTGTAGTATCGCGGCCAGCGTTGGCGACCGGAGATGCATTCACCGTAATTGTAACCGAATCTACCGCAACACAACCCTTAGCATCGCCAACCGTAACTGTATATATAGTAGTTACATTTGGAGAAACAATCGGGTGAGCGACTGTACTTCCAAATCCAGATGGATTAGATGTCCAAGTGAAAGTATAAGAAGGCGTACCGCCAAGTCCTGTATTACCAGCGCCAAGTATAGCTGTTGCACCTGCTCCCGAACAATAAGTAGCATCATTTCCCGCATCGGCAGCTAAAGTAGTAGGTACTATTGTAATAGAAACTCCATCCTCCGCAGTGCAGCCGTTAACATCCGTAACCGTTAGCGTATATACATGTGATGATACTATACCTTTCACATAAGGATTTGCAATTGTGGTTCCAGACAAACCATTTGAAGGACTCCAAGCATAGGAGAAAGGAGAAACACCACCATTAGCAGCAGGTGACCCACCAATCTGAACGCTATCCCCACCACAAGTTGTTAGATTTTGGTCACTTCCTGCAAATGCTGAAGGGAGTGGGCGAATTGTAACTGTTATATTCTCTGTATTCTGACAACCCTTAGCGTCAGTAACTATTACTGAATAAGTGGTTGTAATGATTGGACAAGCCAATGGATTAGCCGTATTATTAGCGTTTAACCCTAATGTCGGTGTCCAAGAATATTGATATGGCGAAGATCCACTTGCTGCTGTATTTGCACTACCTAATAAAACACAAAATCCAGAACAAATCGTTGTATCGTTTTCGGCATTTGCAATAGGTGCAACATTGACAGTAATACCAACAGAATCTGTAGAAACGCATCCTTTGCTATCCGAAACGGTTACATAATATGTAGTTGTTACCGTAGGAGAAACCTGAGGATTAGTAAGTGAACTTGTAAATCCGCCCAAAGAAGAAGACCATGTAAAGCTATATGGTGCTGTTCCACCAACCGCGGTGGGATTTCCGCCAATAGTTATTGCACCGATTGCATTCGAACAAATTGATCCGTTGTTTCCTGCATCAACTTGTAGGGTACTAGGTGTTACATTTACAATCATGTAATCCACTCCAGTGCAACCATAAACGTCTTTTACAATTAACTGATAAGATTGTGAACCAACCGATAAGCCCTGAACCGTAGGATTACATGTATTAGAATCACTCAATCCCAAAGATGGCGACCAAACACAAGAGTAAGGAGGAGTTCCCCCACCAACAACGGTAGGTAATCCTCCAATGAAAGTTGAATCACCCGCACAACCTACTAAGGTTTTATCATTTCCAGCCTCAGCAATTGGGTTAGTACGAGGAGTAACTGTAACTTCATCCAAAGATGAGCATCCTTTAGAGTCAACTACAATCAATTGATAAGTAGTCACCACATTAGGTGAGGCTGTGGGATTAGCTATACCCGCGGACGATAAACCTAACGATGGAGTCCATGCGTAAGTATATCCGGGAGTTCCACCAGAAGCACTGGTATTTCCGCCAATCACAATTCCGCCTCCTGCACAAACGGAAGTATCCGGACCTGCATTAGCAATTAGTTCAGGATTAACAGTTACTACTACATCATCAATAGCAGAACATCCTTTGCTATCTACGACACTAACAGTGTATGTTGTTGTCGTTGTTGGATTAGCAACCGGATTTGAAGCTGTTGAATCATTCAGAGACCCACCAATCCATGTATAAAGATATGGGCTCGTGCCACCCACTACAAGCGGAAGAGCACCTAATTGAACAGAATTTCCAAAACAAATAGATTTATCATTTCCGGCATTTAACTGTAATCCATTAGGAAGTAAATTTACAGCCATAATGTCGGTTGAAGAGCAACCATTTGCATCCGTAACTAGCAAAGTATAAGTTTGGGATGCATTTAATCCTTTAACAACCGGATTTGCAATAGTTGTAGAATTCAAACCTGATGCAGGAGACCATGAATATGTATAAACGCCAGTGCCGCCTATCGCAGAAGGGTTTTCTCCAATCACCACGCTATCACCCGGACAGAGGTATAAATTTTTGTCTAAACCTGCCTGGGCCGTTGGATTCGGTCTAACAACTATTTTGACAGTATCAGATGCTTGACATCCATTGCCGTCTACCACAGTTACCACATAAGAAGTAGTTGTAGCAGGAATAACCGTAGGGTTAGAGACTGCAATATTACTAACTCCAGTAGTAGGAGACCATGCGTAAGTAAATACATTTCCGCTACCCGCTATGGCCGTAGGGTTTGATCCAAGTTGCGCAGCAAAACCGAAACAAATTGCTGTATCATTTCCTGCATTAGCATACAGTTTAGGATAAACTCTGACAGTTGTTGAGTCAATTGAAGTACAACCTAATGCATCTGTCAATGTCAAATTATACTTGGTTGTTATCGTAGGGAATGCCCATGGATTAGCCGGATTTGTCAAATTCAAACCTGCGGGAGCCCAAGTATAAGTATATGGCGGTGTGCCGCCAACAGCTGTGGGGAATCCACCAAGCATTACGCTATCTCCACTTGCGAAACAGAACGCACCACCGGCACCCGCCTCTGCCGTAAGGGTGCTATTCACAATAGTTACGCCCATTACATCTGTTGCAGAACATCCCAAAGCATCAGTTACTACTACCGTATAAATTGTATTGTTGGCTAAATTACATGCAATAGGGTTTGCAATTGCTGCATCATTTAACCCAGTTGTCGGAGTCCATGTATATGTAAGTGCTCCGGAACCGCCAAATCCAGTCGGTGATCCACCAATCTGTACGCAACTGCCTGAGCAAGATGTCGCACTCTTATCGTTACCCGCGTTTGCACTTGGTATTGGTCTTACATTTACGATCGTGTTACCTGTAGAACTACATCCGTTATTATCCGTTACTGTAACAATATAAGTAGTCGTAGTACCCGGATTAACTGTAGGATTTGAAACAAGTCCAGCACCGCCACTCCAAGAATAGGTATATGGTCCGGTTCCTCCACTTGCAGTCGGGCTTCCGCCAATTACAACACTCGCGCCACTACAAATTGTAAATCCTTCGATACCTCCCGCGGAAGCCGTTGGAACCGAATCAATAGTAACTACAGTGGTAGCTGTAGCGGTACAATTGTACCCGTCAGTAATCGTTACCACATAAGTATAAACTCCTTTGCCTATCGGATGAGCAGAAACAACCTGTGTATTTGTCGGATTAATATTTGAGCCGCTCCAAGTATAGCTGAATGGTCCGTTACCCCCGGTAACGTTAGCCGTTAAATTTACTGAGTTATTCAAATTAGCACACCAAGAAGTAGTTCCACTTGATGATATATTCGCTACAGGACTATTATTTGTTACTTGAACCAATACCTGATCACTTGAAGAGCATCCATTTGCATCAGTCACAACTACTGTATATGTAACATCAGCTACTAAGCCCTGAACAATTGGATTCGCTAATGAAACATCTGAAAGACCGTTTGAAGGTGCCCAAACATAAGTATAAGGTCCACCCCCTCCACCATTTGCAGTAGGACTTCCGCCAATTTGAATACCAGAAGGACTACATCCTGGTAAAGTTTTATCTGCACCGGCATCAGCAATTGGTCTTGGTCTTACAGTAACAGTAGAACTTGAAGATGCACTGCAACCATTCTGATCAGTAACCACTACTAGGTATGTAGTTGATGTAGAAGGGGTCACAGAAGGGTTAGCCGAAGGCGCAGCTCCGCCACTCCATGAATAAGTGTATGGACTAAGACCAGCATTTCCGGTCGGACTGCCACCTAATGTCACAGTCTCTCCATTACATATAGTATGGCTAGAACCAGCATTAGCAGAAGGAAGAGCGTCAACTGTAATAGTGGTCGTGGCGCTTGTTGTACAATTGTAACCATCGGATACGGTAACTGAATACGTATATGTTCCAACGAGAGTTGGATTTACAGTTACCACCGAAGAGTTTGTCGGATTAATACTAGTTCCTGTCCATTGGTAGCCAAAAGGCAAGCTTCCTCCAGAAAGGTTGGCCGATAAATTAACACTTGTACCGCTACCTGAACACCAATGTGAAGGTCCGCTAGAAGTAATACTAACAGTAGGGCTTGCATTAGTTATATGTACCAATACCTGATCGCTGGAACTGCATCCGTTTGCATCAGTTACAACAACTGTATATGTCTGATCCGCTAAAAGTCCCTGAACAATCGGATTTGAAACCGATGTAGAAGATAAACTTCCTGATGGAGTCCAGGTATAAGTATAACCCGGTGTTCCGCCACTCGCTGTTGGGCTACCTCCAATTTGTACTCCTGTAGGGCTGCAACTTGGTTGTGT
>CANJVG010000014.1 GCA_947478005.1 Bacteroidota bacterium | reverse complement strand
TTTAGATGAATTGTTCTATCGGTTTAATCGAAGAGGGAAAAACATCCGAAAGAACATTTTAGGTAACTTAATACACAAATTTGTTTCATCACCTCCTTTGACATACGTAGATATAGCGGGGCTTTGCGGCTTATCTGGTTAATCCAATTCATATATTACTGCTAAATAGGGCTTTTTAATTCAATATGATAAGATAGCCCCTCATTCTAAGCATTCGAATGATCGAAATGCTATTACCTACCGACAGAAAGTTCATGTTATTACCGCCTTCTTCACAATAGTGAAGTAGTTGTCTTCCTTGGTTCCATCTTTGTAATAACCTCTTTCCAAAAGAAGTTTGTGCATCAGGGGTAAATTGTAGGAAGGCGCGCCCATGCAAAGATGATGTTCTGAATGATAGTTGACATGATGAGGGGCAAATAACATCCGCTCGATAAAGCTAGCGTAGGTTGTTCGTGTATTCTTATGCGGATTATGAAAATTATCCACCATACTATGTTCCGCCATACTGCGCACTCGAATACAGAAGTTATAGGTAGTCAACATAGCGCCAATCCAAAGCAGATAAAGCCAAGGCTTGCCCGTGATATAAAGAATCAGAAACAATAGAAGGTTAGCGGCAACCGGGCCCGCCAGGTTCTTAACTGCTGTAAGTATAATATCTCCCAAGCTTTTATCTTTTAAAGAAACCCTGTCAGCCTTGCCGTTCAAAGCATACTTCAAAAAACCCATCTGCATGAAAATAACACCGAGAAAGGATTTAAATCCTGACATACCAAACAGGTCGCGGGCAAACTTACGCATCATACTGGCGCGCGTTGTAGGATAGCCAACCGTTAGTGGAACATCCGGGTCATCATCTAAACCGGTGTTGATATGATGCTGCGTATGGTAAGGGCGGTATTTATCTACATCATGAAAAATAGGATAAGCGCCTAACCAATTTCCTACCAGTCGATTTACGCCACGTGATGTAAAAACACTATCATGCGAACAATCGTGCAAAATAATAGCACAAGCCAACTGTTTTCCACCAATAATTAAAAGGGCAATAATTATGGTAAGTGGGTTTGTCCAATAGCCGGCAATGAAAAAAGCGAAAGCAATCCAAAACCAGGTATCTGCAATTTCAAGTAGTGCTTTCCAATTGTTCTTCGCCATCAACATCTTTATCTCATCGTTACTGAAATACTGATGCAGGGTTTTGTTATACCACTTTAAATGATTCTCGGCCATAGTTTCTAATTAGAAGGGCGAAATTACCACAGTTCAATTCAAATCATCGTCTCCTAAGCCCAAATCCTTGGTAGAGAATACAGAGCCGAAGAGGTCTTTAAACTGAATGCCGGTTTCTAAATGCGCTTTGCCTATTTGCGAATGTTCGGCAAGGGCATGCAGCATAAATTCTTTCATGACGTACTTATCCGCAATATTCAGTTTGCCTGAACCCACTGCTTGTGTAATGAGGGGGTTTAAGGCGGGAATCGCATCGAGCTTTTGTTTGTAGACTTTATCAGTATCACCGAGTAAAATATCCACTTCGTTATTCTCCGAAAACCAATCTAACACCGCTTGGTAGGGAGACGGTTGCTTTTTCTTTTTTAGTTTGCCGGGGTCAGGAAACAGGGTGATGAAATGATTGCGAATGGCTTTGCCTATTAAACTCTGCGCAACCATGCCTGCTCCTTCCTGTTCGCCTTCATAAACCAATTCAATTTTGCCATTTATAGCGGCAATAACACCTGCCAAATCGGAAATGCGGGCAAAGGTTTTCTCTTCCCCATTCAACAGCATTCTGCGCTCGGCCGCGCTTACCAGATTTTCATAAGCCGAAATAGTTAAGCGCGCACTCACTCCGCTTTTCGAGTCAACGAACTCACTTTGGCGCGCTTCAAACGCAATTTGTTCAATAAGCGTTTTTAATAAATCACTAACTTCTACTTTCTCATTCTGTTCTTTACTGATACGAGCTTCCTGATGGGTGATATTCTTACTCATAGCCACCGTCTTTGGATAGTGAGTCAATATCTGAGAACCAATTCGGTCCTTCAACGGAGTCACAATACTGCCACGGTTGGTATAATCTTCCGGATTGGCGGTAAATACAAATTCAATATCGAGTGGTATCCGAAGTTTGAATCCACGAATTTGAATATCGCCTTCCTGCAAAATATTAAACAAGGATACCTGCAAACGAGCCTGTAAATCGGGCAATTCATTGATAACAAAGATGCAGCGGTTGCTGCGCGGTATCATTCCAAAGTGAATCACACGTTCATCGGCATAGCTAAGTTTCAGATTAGCGGCTTTAATAGGGTCCACATCGCCAATTAAGTCGGCCACGCTTACATCCGGTGTGGCCAACTTCTCGGCATAGCGTTCGCTTCTATGCAGCCATTCAATGGGAGTGCCATCCCCTTTTTCAGCAATCAGGTCTTTGGCATATCTCGATAGAGGATTCATTGGGTCATCATTCAACTCACTGCCACTCACGATAGGGATATACTCATCCAGCAGTTCGGTCATTTGCCGCGCTATTCTGGTTTTAGCCTGTCCGCGTAAACCAAGAAGGTTCATATTGTGGCGCGAAAGAATGGCTCTTTCAATATCAGGAATTACCGTATCCTCGTAACCAAGAATGCCTTTGAATATCTTCTCTTTGTTCTTCAGCTTCACTATCAGATTATCGCGCAATTCATCTTTTATCTTCTTGCTTTGATAACCGCTCTTTACTAATTCTCCAAGTGTTTTGCTCTTGTTCATCTTACTCTTCTTTTTTTATTTCTTTCAAAATCTTCAAACAGATATTCTCCCAATCCTTTTAGCGATGTATAAAATGCCTTTCCACTGTTAGCCTCCGTAAACTCTTCTACAAAACTTTGCAGGTAAGGGTCACTGGCTATCATGAAAGTGGTGATCGGTATTCTTAATCTGCGTGCTGCAGCAGCCAGGCGCAGGCATTTGTTTACTATCTTCCGGTCTAAGCCGAAACTGTTTTTATAATACTCTCCATTCTCGCGAATGCAGCTTGGCTTGCCATCCGTAATCATGAATATCTGCTTGTTGGCATTCTTCTTTCTGCGCAGCAAATCCATCGCCAATTCTAACCCTGCCACTGTATTGGTATGATAAGGTCCTACCTGTAGATAGGGTAAGTCTTTTATTTCAATTTGCCAGGCATCGTTGCCAAATACGATGATATCGAGCGTATCTTTCGGATACTTCGTTTTAATCAACTCTGCCAACGCCATTGCCACATTCTTAGCAGGTGTTATTCTATCTTCCCCATACAGAATCATACTGTGCGAAATATCAATCATCAGCACGGTGCTCGTTTGTGTTTTGTGCTCCTTTTCATGCACCAGCAGGTCATCTTCATTCATCATGAACTCGCCTATGCCATGATTTATTTGTGCATTGCGGAAACTTTCGAGCATGGCAATCTGCTCGAGTGAATCGCCAAACTGATAGCCGCGCATATCGCTGCTCATTTCATCACCTTGCCCGGTGTGTGTGGTTTTGTGGTTTCCTGATTTGCCGCGTTTGAGTTTGCCGAATATCTTTTCTAAGGCTCCTTGCCTGATGCTCTGTTCTGTTTTGGGTGTTATCGAAAAGTTGCCTTCTCCTTCGGGGTCATCTTTCAAATATCCACGTTCGCGAAGCTCGTTAATGAAGTCTCCTATACCGTAACTGGCATCGGTGAGCTGATGTTCTTTATCAAGTTCCGTCAACCAACTCAAAGCCTCTGCTACATCGCCCGAGGTATAGGTAAGCAGTTGTTTGAAGATGTCGAACAAGCGATCAAAGTTCGATTGTTCTTTGGGATTGAATTTGGAGAAACGGTAGCCTAACATGTGTTTAGTAAAACAAATAAAATAGGATTTGGTTGAAACAAGGATGATTTAACGCTTATTGATAAAGCATGAACGGTTTATTTCAAATTGAAGAGTGAATTGTTTTCTAAAGTATAGATAATCGCCTTTTTATTCAGCAGCTTTATATTTTTGGGCGTTTTAAAAAGCGAATCATGCTGTCGAATATTGTTATTAGGTTAAAGGAAAGCATGAATAAAACGGCTATTCTCCTTATCCTACCCATTGCGTTGGTGGTTTATGGTATCGTTTACTATTTCTGCGGAGCCAAAACGTTTAATCTACCTCAAATTTCATGGAATCAGCTGTATAACTGGCAGTTTGCAGGGTATGTGGTGGTGGGTGCTTTGGCGCAACTGATTGATGGGGCTTTGGGTATGGCCTATGGCGTGAGCTGCAGTTCCTTTTTGATGAGCATTGGCGTTTCACCCGCTGCTTCGAGTGCTGCTGTACATGTGAGTGAAGTATTCACCACCGGAGCTTCAGGTTTGTCGCATTTGACTTTTAAAAATGTAAATAAGCGATTGTTCAAAGCCATGGTGATACCGGGCATGTTAGGGGCTGTGACCGGAGCTTATATTCTTACTTCGGTGAATGGGGACTGGGTTAAACCATTTGTTTCTGCTTATTTACTAGTCATGGGTATTATCATTCTTCGAAAAGCCACCCGCAAAGTAATTGATAAGAAAAGGGTGCGAAAAGTCGGTGTGCTTGCTCTGTTTGGTGGTTTTCTGGATTCAATTGGAGGAGGAGGATGGGGACCTGTAGTTACCTCTACACTATTGAGCCACGGTCGTAATCCCAAGTACATTATCGGTACCGTAAACACAACCGAGTTCTTTGTCACCTTTGCCAGTGCAGGTGTGTTTACCTGGTTTATGGGACTGCAAAACCTGCCTATTATTATTGGCTTAGTTTTAGGTGGTATAATTGCTTCTCCGTTTGGTGCCTTATTGGTGGGCAAAATAAAACCCAAAACCTTAATGATTATGGTGGGGTGCCTGATTATCTTTCTCAGCCTTCGTAATTTAATAAAGTTCTTACCCTTCTAAACCATGAGTACTGGTCTTTTAAACATTGCCATTATAGGAGCCGGAGCCAGCGGTACTATCACCGCCATTCAATTGCTTAATAAGCTAAGTACAAAAGCGAACATATTCTTGATAGAAAAGAAGGAGCAGACTTTGTTTCGCGGAGCAGCCTATTCCAGCCAGTTGGTGTATGAGCCATTGAATGTGCAGTCGGGACGAATGAGTATCTATAATCACCTGCCCGACCATTTCTATGATTGGGTGGTGGCGAACCGACAAGCACAATCGGAGACGGAAATAACCAGAGATAGTTTTGTGTCGCGAAGATGGTTTGGCGATTATCTCACCGAGAATTTTGAAGAAGCAAAGCAGCAAAGCGAAAATGTAACGGTGGAAATTGTACTGGCCAAATGCACCGATATTGCTTTTAATAGTGCCGATGAATGCTACACGCTTTCTTTTGAAAGTAGAGATGATATTCAAGTGGATTATCTCGTATTCGCCTGTGGCAATGAACCGCCAGCCGATGTTTTAGAAAAGGAGAAAGTATTAGGAGGGAAGTATATTAGTAATCCCTGGACCGGGAATCCGTTTGAAAAATTGAAGGCGAACGAAGATGTTCTGTTGATAGGAATGGGTTTAACCATGGTGGATCATGTGGTAAGTTTACAGAAAAGCCAACACAAAGGCAAGATCTTTTGCTTTTCGCGAAACGGTTATTTACCGCTGCCTCACGCCCCTATCCAACAATTTGTTTTTGATATGAACCAGGAGGCTAAAGAAGTTAAGCAGGTGTTGGATGCTTTGTGGCAGAATCTTACTTTGGCCAAAGGGCAGGATATCAGTTGGCAGAATGTGATGGATGCTTTGCGGCCATACACAGCAGGAATATGGAAGAGAATGAGCCTCGATTCGAAGAAGTATTTCCTCAAAAGGTTGCGGAGCTATTGGGAGATTCACCGTCACCGAATGCCGGTTGCTTCGGCCAATTATCTAAAGGAATTGGAAGGTGCCGGGCAATTGAAATTCATAGCCGGAAGCATTCAATCGGTAGATTGCAAGGACGACACCATGGTGGTTCACTATATAGCCAAAGGCGATAAAAACGAAAGTACTTTAGCTGTTCATCATATTATTAACTGCACGGGCCCTTCCAGCGATTATTATAAAACATCCAACACGCTTTTCAAGAATCTCCTGAACAAGGGATGGATGAAACAGGATGCTTTAAAACTGGGAATTGAAACCGGAGTGCGCGGAGAGATAATAAAGAGCAATGGCGTAGTGCTGAATCATGCTTTCTCCATAGGACCGCTTCGCAAGGCGATGGAATGGGAGACTACTGCCATTCGCGAGATAAGAACACAAGCCGAAAATGTGGCGCTGGCGATTGTGTTGCCTTCGCTCAAAAACTACGAGATGGCCGTGGAAACCGGATTGTAAGTTTCGGTTTTTCTCTAAGTTTTTCACCTTCGCAATTCTCTAAACCGATTCCTTATGCGAACGATAGCTCTGCTTATTGCCTCAAATGTGTTTATGACCTTTGCTTGGTATGGCAATCTGAAATTCAGAGAACTGGATTTGTGGAAAGCCATCCTAATCAGCTGGGGCATTGCGTTTTTCGAATACTCTTTAATGGTGCCTGCCAATCGCGGTGGCTACTTTAACGGCACGTTTTCGGCTGCTCAGTTAAAGATTGTGCAGGAGGTAATCACGTTGCTGGTGTTTGCGCTGTTCTCCTTCTTCTATCTCAAAGAAGGTTTGAGATGGAACTATGCGGTTAGCTTCTTCTTTATTCTGTGTGCGGTGTTTTTCGCCTTTCGAAAGTTCGATTAAAACTTATCGAAAAATCCTCACTAGTCATCTTGCTTATACTACTTTCGGCTAATAAAAACAGAAAAGTCAGCGCTATCTTTTTCTATAGGAATGCTACGCCTAAAAATACCGAAAGGCTATTTTTAAGCACAAAAGCGCAAAAAATAAGTGCATGATAAGCATTCGCAGCAGCCGATTGAACCCAAACAGTCGTTTAGATGCCTTTCGCAGCAACCGATGGAGCCCAAAGTGTTGTTTGGATTCAATAAGCTGCAACTGATAGAGCCCAAAGTGGTGTTTGGATTCAATCGGCTGCAACTGATAGAACCCAAAGTGTTGTTTGGATTGAATCGGCTGCAGCGAATGACAGCCAAACAATTCTCCGACTAAAATAGGCTGAGTCGAATTTAGATACTGCAATTATTTTTATCCAACCCGCAGAAACTGCTGGTTGCGATGCAGGCAAAATCAATAAAAGGAGAGGCGATATTATAAGCCAAACTCACCCACTACCTGCCCAACCCACTGTTGAATGCGCGGCTCGGTGAGGTCTTCCTGATTGTCTACATCGAGGCAAAGACCCACGAATTGGTCACCTCTTTGCGCCTTGCTGAAATCGTGTTCGAAACCGGCTGTGCTCATAAAGCCATACAGCTTGCCATTTTTCTTTTCTACTATTTCGGCAAACACGGCCAGCGCATCGCAGAAATAAGAGGCATAACCATATTGGTCGCCCAAGCCGAAGAAGGCTACTTTCTTATTGCTGAAATCAATCTGTTCCATTTCCGATATATACGATTCCCAGTCGCCCTGCAATTCGCCATCATACCAAGTAGGCATACCCAAAATCAGTAAGTCATATTTCGCCATGTCGGCTGCCTTTTTTTTGTAAATCTCATTTAGCTCCACAACAATGCCCGGTACTTTGGTCTCGAGCACTTCCTTAATTCGCTTCGCTGTTCTTTCTGTGTTTCCGGTATCGGTACCGTAAAATAATCCTATGGTTGCCATGTTTACTACTTTGTATTTGTAACTATTTTGATTTTTTTCTTTCGTCCGTCCTTTTTGTCTTTGCCTTTGTCGGGCTTGGTTTCATCCTTTGGTTTCAGCACCTCAAATTTAGCAGGTGAACTGATTACTTCCAAAGCCTTGGCATAAATATCATTAATGGTTGAATTAATTACCCTATAAAACATTCCTGCATCAAATAAGTTGCGGCCAATCGTGGCTTTCAAGCGCGCCTTAATCACCTTGTCGCTTTTCGCAAAATCCTTTTCGAAATTCATCAAAGTATCATTCTTCACTGCTCCGAAATATTGCCAGAAGTCTGTTGGTCTCATTCCATCCTTCAACTTAATGGCGCTGTCCACTACTGCTGCTGCAAAGTATTCACCCAGCAAAAGCGTGTCGATTTCAAAATAATTAAAGAAAGAATCGGCCGATGGATAAATGTTATATAGCCTTGTGCGGTTACGGTCAACATATTCCAGGCAGAATTTATTCTCCACCCCTTTGCGGATAAGCGTGTTGAACAAAGGTGAGTTTTGCGAAGTATCAATAGCCACAAAAAAATCGGGTTTCACACCACCTCCACCGTATACATCACGACCATTCTTGGTATGAAAATGCAAAGAATCAGAGAAATGAAAAGTATCCTTTCCGAATAATTCACCCGATTCCAAACGGTCTTTATAATCCTCGCGATAATCTTTATTGCCTGTGCCGTAAGGCTTCTGAATGCATCGACCACTTGGAGTAAAATAATGCGCAGTAGTCAATTTAACCTGCGAACCATCGAGCAGGGTAAATGGCTTTTGTACCAAACCCTTTCCAAAGGTTCTTCTACCTACCAACAACCCCCTGTCATTATCCTGAATGCAGCCCGAAAGAATTTCAGCAGCAGAAGCTGAACCCTCATCGATCATTACCACTATCTTTCCATCTTTAAACATGCCACGGTTGTTGGAGAAATAAGGGTAGTAAGGGGCGTGCAATCCTTGTGTGTAGACAATCAATTGATTGTCGCCTAAAAACTGATTGCACATGTCCACTGCGGTATAAAGATAGCCGCCTACGTTACCTCCCAAATCCAGAATCAAATCCTTCATTCCTTGTCCGCGAAGCTTTTCTACAGCCTGCACAAACTCTGTCATGGTGGTAGCCGAAAAGCGCTCTAAACGCACATACCCAACGGTAGGAGTGGACATGTAAGAAGCCGTAATACTGAAGATAGGAATTTTGTCGCGCGTAATTGTAAACTCAATCAGATTGCGTTCGCTTCTGCGCATAATGCTCACATGCACCTTGGTTCCCTTAGGCCCGCGAAGCTTCTTCACCACCATTTCATTGGTTAATTTAACTCCCGCAATCGAAGTGTCGTTCACTGCCACAATCTTATCACCCGCCATTAGGCCCACTTTTTCAGAAGGACCGCTTGGAATAACTTCCAGCACCATCAGCGTATCTTTCAAAATCTGAAAGGTAATTCCAATGCCTTCAAAGTTGCCTACCAAACCCTCTTCGCTGCGTTTTACATCCTTGGCGGGGACATAAGATGAGTGGGGGTCTAAATCTTCCAACACTTTGCCAATGGCATCTTCCACTAACTTTTCGTTGTTCACCGTGTCGGTGTAGTAGTTGCTGATTAAATTGAGTAGCTCGGTAAACTTCTCAGTTTGTTGTCCGTTTCGTCTTTGCTCCAGACCGGGTTGGGCAAAAGAAACATTGCAAAGGGATACTAAAATTGTAAGTGAAAGGACTCTTGTGACTTTTTTCATTCTAATCATTTATGGTTCCATTGCAAAACAGGGTGGCGAAAATAGCAAAATACAATTCTCACTTCAAGGTGAGGCTCTTTCATAAATTCTGCATTATCGAAGAAACATACTGTTGGATAAAATATTTTTTGGTAAACTGAAAGTAAGCTACTGAATAGTCGGTTTTATATGAAATTAACCTTTAAACGACTACGATTCTCAAAAAGAAGATAGGGGCCTACGTCTGATTTACATTGTATTAAGCCACACAGTCCCCAGTATCTATCTTGTATTTTTGCACTAAATAAATTTTAAACCCAAAAACATGAAAAGCAGACGTTTACTTACTATTAATTCCATCTTTATTCTTGCTGTGGTTCTCATTGTTTCGCAAATGAAACTCAGTTCTAATCCTAATCAGCCGCCAGCAGGCTATACTAATGACCCGGATCCCAGCGGTTCTTTAACCTGTGCAAATTCAGGCTGCCATAGTGGTAGCCCGATAGCCGACAGCACTAAGTTTACTTTGCAAATGGGACTTTTTTCGGCAGGCACCGGTGCACAAAACGTGGTAGTTTCAGGTACAACTACTTACCAAGCAGATAGTGTTTATTATATGACAGTTACTGGAACTGGTTCTGGATTTCGTTATGGCTTTGAGCTTACGGTGGTTGATGCTGCACCTACTCCTGGTAATATGGCAGGCACCCTTGCTGTAATAAATACCACTACTACTAAAATAGGTACATATCAGCCATCAGGTTCTACTTTGCGTCAGTACATGGGGCATAAAAATGCAACAACAGCTACAAAGACATGGACGTTTAAATGGACTGCTCCGCATACAGGTGTAGGTCCACTGACTGTCTATTATGTAGGTATGAACGCAAATAATAATGGTAATGAAGTGGGTGACTTGGTTTACAACGCAACAAAAGTAATCAGCGAACAATTGCCGACCGTTCCAACGGGTATTAATTCTTTAGCCGAAAGTATACAGTTGAGTATCTATCCTAACCCTGCTTCCAATCAACTTTTTATTCGAAGTAATGAATTTGAAGTGCAGCAGGTGAATTTGTACAATGAAAATGGTGCTTTGGTTAGCCAGACAAATTTAGCGTCCAACAAAACATTAGACATCAGCGAACTCCCGATTGGAATTTATATAGCGGAGATTAAAACTAAAGACCAAAGTGTGAAGAAAAGATTTGTAAAGATGTAATCGGAAATAACAACGAAAATAAAAAGCCCTCTGATAACTCAGAGGGCTTTTTATTTTCGCACAAAATGATTTTTTGTATTCATCTTCATACTTAATACCGGCTACTCAATACTCAACTATGGAACTTCCAACCAAATACGACCCCAAACTAACCGAAGACAAATGGTATAAATACTGGCTCGACCTGAATCTTTTTCATAGCGAGCCCGATGAGCGCGAGCCGTTTACCATTGTCATTCCTCCGCCAAACGTTACGGGGGTGTTGCACATGGGGCACATGCTCAATAATACGATTCAGGATATACTGGTTCGCAAGGCGCGCATGGAAGGAAAGAATGCCTGCTGGGTGCCGGGAACTGACCACGCCAGCATTGCCACCGAAGCAAAGGTGGTGCAGATGTTGCGCGAAAGAGGCATCAAAAAAAGCGATTTAAGTCGCGATGAGTTTTTGAAATACGCCTGGGAGTGGAAAGAAAAATACGGGGGCATCATTCTCGATCAGTTGAAGAAACTGGGAGCAAGCTGCGATTGGCAGCGTACCCGCTTCACCATGGAAGAAAAGTTAAGCGAAGCCGTAATTGAAGTGTTCATTGACCTTTACAAAAAGGGACTCATCTTCCGCGGACTTCGCATGATTAACTGGGACCCTTCGGCCAAAACAACCCTGAGCAACGAAGAAGTATTGCATAGTGAAGAGAACAGTCAGCTTTACTTTATCAAATACATGGTAAAGGGCAGCGATGAGTTTATTTCTGTAGCCACTGTTCGCCCCGAAACGATTATGGGCGATGTGGCCGTGTGTGTAAACCCAAATGATGAACGATACAAGAATCTGGTGGGCAAAACAGTGATTGTTCCGTTGGTAAATCGGGAAGTACCTGTAATTGCCGATGATTATGTAGATATAGAATTCGGAACCGGAGCTTTGAAAATTACTCCGGCTCACGATGTAAACGATTACGAGATTGGTAAGAAATATAACCTGCCCGTAATTGATTGTTTCAACGAAGACGGCACAATTGCCGAAGCGGCACAAATATTTATTGGTGAAGACAGATTCAAGGCCAGAAAGTTGGCTGCTGAGAAATTGGAAGCCGATGGATTGCTGATAAAGAAACAAGACTACCTGAACAAAGTAGGCCGCAGCGAGAGAACCAATGCTATTATAGAACCGCGATTGAGTTTGCAATGGTTTGTGGATATGAAGAAGTTCTTCGAAAAGAACCCACAGGTACTGAATGATGTAATGAATGACGACATTCATTTCTATCCCGAAAAGCTAAAGAACACTTACAAACACTGGATAGATAATGTGCGCGACTGGTGCATCAGCCGCCAACTATGGTGGGGTCAACGGATACCTGCCTGGTATGATGGCGAAGGAAACTTTGTTGTTGCCAAAACACATGAAGAAGCATTAGCTGCTTTTCAAATCGGACATCCGACATCGGACATCCGACAACTCCATCAGGATGAAGATGTTCTCGACACCTGGTTCTCTTCCTGGCTTTGGCCTATCAGCGTATTCGATGGTTTCGAAAACCCGAACAACAAAGACATTAACTATTACTACCCGACTAACGATTTAGTAACTGCGCCTGAGATTATGTTCTTCTGGGTCATGCGAATGATAATGGCGGGCTATGAATGGAGAGGAGAGAAGCCTTTCAAGAATGTGTATTATACCGGTATCGTTCGCGATAAGCTGCGCAGAAAGATGAGCAAGTCTCTTGGTAACTCTCCCGACCCGCTCGATTTAATTGAGCAGTATGGTGCCGATGGAGTGCGCTTAGGCATGTTGCTTTGTTCTCCTGCGGGCAATGATATTTTGTTTGATGAAAAGCTTTGCGAACAAGGTCGTAACTTCAGCAACAAACTCTGGAACGCTTTGCGATTAGTGAAAGGCTGGGACATTTATGAAGGAGAAAATGCTGATAACAAAGTGGCTATCGAATGGCTCGAAAGCAAAATCAACAAAACAATTCTCGAACTCAATTCATCTTACACCGATTTCCGATTAAGCGAGGCCTTAATGACTTTGTATAAATTAATTTGGGATGATTTCTGCTCCTGGTATCTTGAGCTTATCAAGCCTGATTATCAAAAGCCGATTGACAGGTATACATACGATAATACGGTAGCCTTATTCGAAACTCTTTTGAAACTCCTGCATCCTATCATGCCTTTCATTACCGAGGAAATATGGCATCTGTTGAAAGACAGAACGGAGGGCGCAAGTATTTGTGTGGCTGATTATCCCAAAGCCGAAAATGTAAATGATGCCTTGATTGCACAAGCGGAACTTACCTTCGAAATCATTACGAACATTCGCGAGATACGCGCCAAAGCAAACAAGAAGAACACCGAAACGGTGGATGCTTTTTACAATGGCAACGATGCGATTGTTTTCAGTTCTTTTAATGAAAAAATTATCAAGCTTGCGCGCTTAGGCAAATTGGAATTTTCGAAGGAAGATGTTCAGAATGCCAAGACTTTTATTTCTAAGGGGTATAAGTTCTCTATAGTGACCGGTGAAGTTGCCAACGCAGCCGAGGAACGCGAAAAGCTTTTAAAAGAATTGGAGTATGCCAAAGGATTCCTTGCTTCTGTAGACAAGAAACTTTCGAATGAAAAGTTTGTGGCTTCTGCCCCTGCAAATGTGTTGGATAACGAACGGAAAAAGCGCGATGATGCCCTCTCGAAAATAGCAATGCTTGAAAAGTCTTTAACATAGAAAAGAATTAATGCTGTTGTAACTGGGAAACTTTCGCAAATACTTTAGTTTCCGCAATCCTTTGCTGTATTGAGTCTTAGCGGAAACTACGCAACAATTTTTCTTCCATAAATACTTGGAATTGGAGTTTGAAAGAATATTTTCGTGAACCCAAAAGCATTTATTATGAGCGAAACATACTCCCCCTATCGTACATCTTCCCAAAATAAGCAGATGCACTATTCTCCGAATATGCTAAGCACTATCACCAATTGCGTTGATAATTGCAAAGTTGCCGTGGTGGAGCACGAATCGCATGAAAAAGGCATTACTATTCGCGAAGTAGAACCGATGGCTATGGTGCATAAAGACGGTCGCAAATGTCTGGTAGGCTGGTGTCGTCTTCGCAATGAATATCGTTCGTTTCGTTTAGACCGCGTCAACAGTATTAAATTGAAACAGGAAGATTTCATTCCGCGTCCCGACTTTAATGTCTACGAATTTCAGGATGTGCCGGGCAGTACCAGAACAGAAGAATATTAACCATACACACACGCCAGCAAAGGTAGGGCCGCACTTGTGCGGCTTTTTTTATTTAGTAACGGCCTGTCAACAAACAGAAAAAGTCTATGGCTATGTTATCTTTAAACTTTCTGTAGCATCAATTGTTTACTTATTTATAAATCCTGCATATGCAAACCATCCTCGTTTACGGCATCACTACCCTAATCTTCTTTGCTATTGATATGCTTTGGATAGGCTTGATTGCCCGCAGCTTCTACCGCGAAAAGCTGGGCTTTATCCTTTCCACCGAGGTAAACTGGCCGGCTGCCATTATGTTCTATCTATTGTATATAGTAGGCATTCTCTATTTTGCTGTGTTGCCCGCTCTTCGCGAACACAACTGGCAAACTGCGCTGATGCAAGGCGCTGTGTTGGGCCTGCTTTGTTATGCTACGTATGACCTCACCAATATGGCCACTATCAAAAACTGGCCGCTCGTGGTGGTTATTGTCGATATGCTTTGGGGCGTGGTGCTCACCGGCAGTGTGGCGCTGGTATCTTATCTATTGGCCGCAAAATTTTGGGGGTAAGAGGGATCAATCCTTTTTCACCCGATTGAACGGACGAATAATTAATCGAATACTGCGGTCATAATTAATGTAACTCCATACCCAATTAATAAACACCGTCACGCGGTTGCGGAAACCCACCAACAACATCAGGTGCAACCCCATCCAGGCCAGCCAACCCAGAAACCGCCCAAAGGTAACGCCACTAACCTCCACCACCGCACGGTTTCTACCAACAGTAGCCATCGTGCCTTTATCAAAGTAAGCGAAAGGCTTCACCAGGCCGTTGTTGGTCGCCTGACCAACAATTTTAGATGAGCCTGCGGCTTTAATCACCTTCGCTACCAACTGCCCCTGCTGAATAGCCACCGGGGCTATCTGCGGATGCCCGTTGGGATATTTATCCTGCACCATGCAAGCCACATCGCCAATGGCAAAAATATTTTCGTGCCCTTTCACCTTACAGTGTTCATCTATTACAATTCTGCCTGGCGCGTTCACCGAATCTTTATGCAGGCCATCAATCAATACTCCTTTAATTCCCGCTGCCCAAATTAAACCTAAGGTAAGCAACTGCTTGCCGGTTTTAGTTTCGGCCACGGTGCCGTTATATTTTGTTACGCCTGTGTTCAGCCAAACCTCGCAACCCAATTCTTCGAGATACAGCACTGCGCGCTTACGATTGGTTTCGTTCATGGCGGACAAAAGCTGTGCACCGTTCTCAATCAAAATCACCCGCATTTTTCTAAAATCGAGTTCGGGATAATCGTTGGGTAAAACGTGTTTCTTCAACTCGCATAAAGCACCCGCCAACTCCACACCCGTAGGTCCGCCACCCACCACCACAAAAGTCATCAGCGCCTCCTGTTCATGGATGTCCTTGGTAAGTAAAGCCTTTTCAAAATTCTGAAGAATCAAACTGCGCAGGTTCAGCGCTTCGGTCACGCTCTTCATGGGCATGGCATTCTACTCAAATTCTTTTATGCCGAAATAATTAGTGGTAGAACCGGTAGCAATAACCAGGTAATCGTATTTCAGTTCGCCAATGCTGGTCAATAGTTTATTTTCTGCGGAAACAATCTGCTGCACTTCTCCCATTCTAAAATGAAAATTAGCCTGCCTCTTAAATATCTTGCGAATAGGATAAGCAATGGAATCAGCTTCCAAGCCAGCTGTAGAAACCTGATAAAGCAATGGCTGAAACGTGTGGTAATTGTTCTTGTCGAGCAAGACAATCTGCACTGGTGCTTTGCTCAGTTGCTTGGCTAACTCCAATCCACCAAAGCCACAACCGATAACGACTATACGCGGAACTTTCACTTCGGGAACATTTATATACATGCGGCAAATGTTGCAATAAGTAGCTGACAATTACAACTAATAAAAGCCAAGAGTTCGTTCAGATTTAAAAGTTTGAATAGAACTCTTTACACAATACTAAAAGGAGTTAGGCAATTGAATAGAAGAAAGATAAAGACAAGCCACCAATTATCGCCAATCATCAAGAAAATCATTGTTTTTATCCAAAACATCTCCCCGCCAACCCATTTCTCCCTATCAAGTATCCATCCCGTCTCGCTCAGCATCGATCTCGTGGCACCCAGCGCGCCTCCCGGCAAGACCAGCACCGCACTCGGCAGAGCCAGCACGAGTCCTCTGTCACCCAGCGCGGCTCCCTCCTTGTCCAGTGCGCCTCCTGTGTCACCCAGCATGGCTGCCGTGTCGTCCAGCACGGCTCCCTCTTCATCCAGCGCTCATCCCGTGTCTTCCGGCACGCCTCCCTTGTCACCCAGCGCGGCTCCCATGTCGCCCAGCACGCCTCCCGCCTCGCCCAGCAACTGTTAAAAAAAGACATTTTTCTGTGATTAGTGTTTTCCCCAACAGCATTGAGCGTAGTCAGCTTGCCGGTGATTCCGATGCTTTGGAGCACTATCAAGCGCACAAAAAAAGCAGCCGATGTTTCCACTGGCTGCTTCATTGTCAAATTGTCAAATCTCTTCTATCTCCATCCTCCCCCCAATGCCTTGTAAACGTTTATCTCGGCATTGAGTTGTTTCTTCTTTATTTCAATCAATTCCATTTTCGATTCCAATGCTTCGCGCTGGGTCAGCAATACTTCTCCGTAGTCAGCCCTTGCCGATTTGAAGAGGTTATCCGAAATAGTGATGGATTGGGTAAGGATATCCACTTCGCCTGATTTAGTAGTGAAACTCTTCGAGTAATTATCAATGCCTGAAAGCTGATTCTGCACTTCGGTAAATGCTTTCAAAACAGTTTGCTCGTACTTATATACTGCCTGTATCTGCTTGCTGCGGGAGCTTTTGTAGTTGGCCACCAAAGCATTGCGGTTGATGAGGGGAGCCATGATATCGGCAAATACATTGTAGAGTAAAGAAGTAGGGTTGAACCAAACAGCAGGATTAAAGGCCTGAAAACCTGCCGAAGCGGAAATGCGCAGAGAGGGGAAGAAGCTGGCCTTGGCTACTTTTATATCAAGTTTGGATGCGATAAGCTCCTGCTCAGCCTGACGAATATCGGGACGGTTCTCTAGCAACTGACTAGGAATGCCAGCAGCAATAGAATCGAACACCGTAGTGCCAAACGAAGCATCGTTTCGCACAACAGGTTTAGGAAAACGACCGGTAAGGAAGTTTATCTTGTTTTCGGTTTCCACTATCTGCTGCTGAATTTCAAACTGAAGATTCCGGGTATTGAGCAACTGCGCAGCAAAACGGTTAACCGCTAATTGAGTAACCCTGGCTGCATCCTTTTGTTGTTTCACAATGTTCAGCGCGCTTTCCTGAATTTCAATGTTCCTTTTAATGATATCCAACTGATTATCGAGGGCTATCAATTCATAATAGGAATTGGCAATTTCGGAAATTAGATTGGTGACCATGAAGTTTTTGCCTTCCATACTGGCCAGGTAACGCGCCACGGCTGCATTCTTGCCGTTGCGCAGTTTTTTCCAGATGTCGAGCTCCCAGGTAAAAGCTACACCAAGCATAAAGTCGCCAATGTATTTTGGTTTCTCTCCGCTTGCTTTCCAGGCTTCCTCAGATTGTCCGTTCCAAGTGTATTTACTGGAACGGTCAGCCCCACCATTGGCGGTTATTCCTCCAAACGGCAAGTATTCGCCCTTTTTAGCTCTTACTTCATTGCGGGCAATATCAATTTCCTGACGGGTTATATTTAACTCCTGATTGTTGTTCAGGGCAGTATCAATCAGCGCCACCAGATTAGGGTCGGTAAAGTAGTTGCGCCAGATTACACGAGCGGTATTAGTCGTATCCAGCGAGGTATTGTAACTCGATGGAACCGTTTTATTTTCGGTTCGTATCGGTTCTTTAAAAAGTTTACAGCCCCCTGCTGAAAGCAGGATAAGAGCGATTGCGAAATGCTTTATCGTTATACTATGCTTCATTGTTCCTGTTTAAAATTTTAGCGAGTATTTTTTTGATGTTCTTGGTAAGGACTGCTTCAGAATGGTTTTCTACAAAGTCCTCGGTTAATGGATTTTCGTCTTCATCATTAATCAACTGTCGGCCTTCGGAAAGGGTTCCGAAAATTAAATAAAGGCCGGGTACAATAATGACACCGAAAACGGTTCCGAACAACATACCTCCCAATGCCGAAGAACCAATAGTGTGGTTACCCACAGCCCCCGGTCCGGTGGCAATTACCAGCGGAATTAAGCCCGCAATAAAGGCAAACGAGGTCATTAAGATAGGACGGAATCGAACCCGCGCTCCTTCAATAGCAGCTTCGCGCACAGTAGCGCCAGCACGGTGTTTCTGAACTGCAAATTCGACAATCAATACGGCATTTTTCCCCAATAATCCGGTAAGCATTATCAGCCCCACCTGCGCATAGACGTCATTGGCCAGACCCATTCCCTTTAAGAGAAGGAATGAACCGAAGATTCCCGGAGGAATAGAAAGAAGCACCGCAAACGGCAAAAGGAAACTTTCGTACTGCGCTGCAAGAATCAGGTAAACGAAGAAGATAACGACTATAAAAATGTAAAGCGCTTCGTTTCCTCTTTTTGCTTCATCAAAGGAAAGACCTTCCCAGGCGATATCATAACCGCGCGGTAATGACTCTTTGGCCACTTCGCGAATCGCCTTGATGGCATCTCCGGAAGAATAACCCGGAGAAGGCATACCGTTAATTAAAGAAGAGATGTAGAGGTTGTATCGGGAAATTTCATTAGGCCCTTGCGTCTTTTTAATCTTCAAAAAGGCAGAATAAGGAACCATTTCTCCTTTATCATTCTTAATGAACATGTTCAGAATGTCTGATGGTTGCTTCCTGAATTCGGGACCGGCTTGTGTGTAAACTTTGTAGTAATTATTGAATCGTATAAACCCTTGCTCATAGGTGCTACCAATCATGATATTCAGGTTTTCCATCGCATTACCGATTGAAACTCCTTTTTGCATCGCCAACTCATTATCTATAAGTAATTCGTATTGTGGGTATTTGGCAGAGTAAAATGCAAAGAGACCACTCAATTCTTTTCGCTTTTTCAAGGCAGCCACAAAATCACTATTCACCTGGTCAAATTTCTGATAGTCCACATCGCTGCTTTTATCCAACAAGCGCAGAGAGAAACCATCGGAAGTACCATAACCCGGCACCGCAGGTGGCTCAAAGTATTCAATAGTGGCAGGAAGGTCTTTTGCCTTCTCTTCCAGCTCAGCAATTATTTGCTTTACATTATGTTTCCTTTCGGCCCAATCCTTTAAGTTAATCAAACAGGTTCCGGCATTTGAGCCTCTACCTTCTGTAAGAATTTCATATCCAGCCAAAGCCGTTACCGATTGAACACCCTCTACCTTCTTGGCAATAGCTTGTAGCTTTAAGGAGATTTCATTGGTTCTTTCCAAAGTGGTTCCCGGTGGGGTTTGGATAATCGCATAAATCTGACCCTGGTCTTCATTTGGGATAAAGCCCGCTGGAAGAATCTTGTTCATGCCCACAATACCAAAGGCAAAGGCTGCCAAAATTCCAAAAGTAACTACTCTGCGGTCAACTATCAGGTTAAGCAGTCCGGTATATCTTCCGGTAATTTTCTCGAAACCTTTATTAAACCAATTCAGGAAGATACTAATTGGTGTTTTTCTTTTCGGCTGACCGTGAGTGTTCTTCAATAGGATAGCACACAAAACGGGAGTAAGGGTAAGCGCAACCACCCCGGAAAGGATAATGGCTGTGGCCATAGTAATGGAGAACTGGCGGTAAAGAACGCCTACCGGTCCAGTCATAAAGGCTACAGGAACAAACACCGCGGTCATTACCAAGGTGATGGCGATAATCGCACCGCCTATTTCCCCGAGCGCTTTTTGCACCGCTTTGTATGGAGACAAATTATCTTCCTCCATCTTCACGTGCACGGCTTCTACTACCACGATTGCGTTATCGACCACAATACCAATAGCCAAAACCAAGGCAAACAAGGTTATCAGGTTAATACTTAACCCAAACGACTGCATAAACACAAAGGTACCAATCAATGATACCGGAACTGCGAGAATAGGAATAAGGGTTGAGCGCCAGTCGCCCAAAAAGATAAATACCACAATAGCCACCAGAATAAAAGCTTCCAGCAAGGTATGCAGCACTTTTTCAATGGAGGCATTTACGAATTGCGAAACATCGTAGTTGATTTCATAATCCATGCCTGGCGGGAAATCCTTTTTCAATTCTACGAGTTTTGCCTTTACATCCTCAATTACTTTATTCGCATTACTGCCGGGGCTTTGTTTCAATACCAGAGAGGCGGAAGGATTGCCATCTTTGTTGGAGTAAATGTCCACGAACTCGCTACCTACTTCGACTTCAGCAATATCTTTCAACTTTAGTATTTCGCCTTCTGCATTAGCGCGGATAATGATTTCCTTATACTGCTCAGGTGTATTATACCAGCCTTTATAAGTAAATACATATTCCTGCGATTGAGCGGTTTTACCCGAACTCAAGCCTACTCTTCCGGGTCTCGCCAATACGCTTTGCTCATCAATCGCTTTCAAAATATCGTCTGCCGAAATTTTGTAGGCGCGCATTCTTTCGGGATTTAACCAAACGCGGATAGCAAACGCCCGGCTACCAATTGCTTCGGCCATCCCCATTCCACTTATCCGTTGAATTTCGGGAAGGATATAGGTATTGGCATAATTGAATAGAAATTTCTCGTCTGTACTTTTGCTCGTACTGTAAAGGTTCAAATACATCAACATACTCGGCTGCAAAGGCTTGATAATTACCCCTTCCCTCTGAACCAAGGGAGGCAGGTTGGTCATTACCTGATCAACCCGCGATTTAACTCTGGCGGCAGCCAATGTAGGGTCAGTGCCAGGTTCAAAAACGATATCAATACTTGCTTCGCTGGCACTGGTAGCATCGGACAATATGTATTGCATTCCCTGAACTCCATTGATGGCTCTTTCCAAAATTGTGAGGGTGGATTTCACTAACACATCTGCATTGGAACCGGGAAATTCAATGAATATGGAAACTCGCGGAGGGGCTATTTCGGGAAACTGAGCTACCGGTAGGGTTGAAATTGCCAAGAGCCCTAGGAATACTATTCCAATGGAAATGGCTATGGCAAGAACCGGTCTTTGAATGAATTTATTAAACATCGTGGCTGTTATTTTTGGTTCCTGCCTTATTCGGCATGTAAATTATTTAAATCAGAGAACGCCTTTTCAACAGGCACAAACTCGGCTTCTATTTTTTCGTTGTTCTTTACCTTACCCAAACCTTCTAAAAGAATTTTATCGTTCGGGTTAAGTCCTGCTGTAACTACATATATATGTGGCATTTCCTGAGCCACTGTAATTTGTCTGGATGTCAACACGCCTTTATCATCTACCACATAAACAAACTTCTTATCCAGAATATCAAAGGTTGATTTTTGAGGAATCAGGATGGCATTTTTCAGGAAGGTAGGCATTAATATGGTGCCTGTTTCACCATGTCTAAGCATTCGTTTAGGATTAGGGAAGGTAGCTCTGAAAGCAATGTTCCCTGTTTCGTTATTAAAATCGGCTTCTATGGTTTCGACAATGCCTGTTTGGTCAAATATTTCATTGTTCGCCATTTGAAGCGTTACTTTTTGCTGTCCTTCTTTTTTTGTAGGGGCTACATAGTTTAAGTACTCTGCTTCCGGCACATTAAAATAAACCCACATTTTGCTGTTGTCCGAAAGGGTGGTGAGCAGTGCTCCTTCATCAACTAAACTACCTAACCGCTCATAAAAGTGGTCCATGATACCATCAAAAGGGGCACGTATTTCTGTAAAAGCCAGATGGGCTTGTGCTAACGAAAGTTCAGCCTTTTCTTTGTCAAGAGTAGCTTTAGCCAGCGCCAGTTCACCTTTGGATACGACATTGCTGTCAGCAAGGTTCTTGGTATTCTGATATTCTATTTCAGCAAAGCTTACATTAGCTTTTGCCTTTTCCATTTCTGCTTGATAGATCACAGGCATAATCTGAAACATCAGTTGTCCTTTCTTTACAAACTGTCCTTCATCCACATAGATATTCTGTAAGTAGCCCTTTTCCTGCGACCTCAGCTCTATGTGGTTGTAAGCATGAATCTGACACACATAATCTTTGAATGTCATGGTGTCTTTTTGCATCGGGCTGGTTACCAAAAAATTGGCTTCCTCTTCTTTTTCATGTTTTTCAGTATTACAACCATACATCAATACGGTTGCCAGGCTAAGGAGAACGAATAGTCTCTTCATTTCAGTTTTATTTTAGTTGATTAATGACAATAGCAGCATCCAATTCATTCAGAAATGGATGTAAAAGAGATACCCTAAATTAGGCTTGGGGCGGAGGAGAAAGGGTTTCTTTAGTGAAATCAGTAAAAAACATTGGTCGGAAAACCGGCAATTGATACTCGGCTAAAGAGAAGCCGGTGAATCTATATTCCAAACGCTTGTCAGCAAATTTGGTGGAATTAATTTTTTTGGGGTGGTGATGGTTGGAAGAGTCGTTCTTCTTATCCGGAAACTGACCGTGAATATTTAAAGCATGTTCGCAAAGCAATTCAGCCACACTTTCTACTTCGTTAAAATCCGAATTATCTTGAGGGACTTGGCCATGATAAAGAATGTAATCAGGTATGTCTACACTTGCGTTAAGCGTAAATAGTGCGATTAAAACCAAAAAATATTGTGGGATTATCCTTCTCATTCTCTAAATCGCACGCGAAGATGAAGTATAGTGAGCGATTTCAATAATCGCTTAACAAATGTTGCGAACTTTGTCTTTGATTTCGCTTAGAAAATCTACTGCTCTTTATGCTTATCAAAAAAATGTTTCTCCTCTTCTATTTTTTCTAATTCAAACTCGTGTGGTGGGGGTAAATCCCTTTTGCGCAAAAGGAAGGCTATAAATATTCCGCTTAAAGCACCAAACAAATGCGATTGCCACGAAACTCCTCGGGTGGGAATAAAACCAATAACCATACTGCCATAAGAGAGCACCACCAAAATAGCAATGCTGATAGACGTCCTTTCCTTTCTAAAAGCACCTGAAGCCACCAGAAACGCAGCAATACCATAAATAATCCCGCTGATTCCAATATGAACACCAGTGTCGGGAGCAAACAACCAAACCAGAATACCACTGGTAATATGAATGAAGATAAGAACCTGAATAGCCGTGTTAGGATAGGCATTCAATAATACCGTAAGCAAAATGAGAATGGGTAGTGAGTTCGATATAAGGTGGTCGAAACTACCGTGAATGAAAGGAGAGAAGATAATGCCCTTTAGTCCCGAGATATGATGCGGCCAGTTTCCGTAAGCATCGGTATTAATAAAGTCGAAGAATTGTAGGAGGAAAACAACCCATAACACAGCCACTAAACCGAAAGCAAATATGACACTCGCCCAGAAACCGCTTTTATACTCTTTCATTTTTTTTTGCAGGCACAAGATTAAGATTCCCTATTAGACGAAATAAAAAATCCCGCATTGTTGAATGCAGGATTTTTATTTCAAATCAGAACTACTAGCTTATTGCCAGTATTGAACAACTTTGGTCTTTTGATGTCCTGCTCTGGTAAAGGTAATTTGATAACCGTAAGGGCATCCGCTTGTAACCGGACTTCCGTTAGCGTCCACACCGTATACAATGTCAAGGGAACGGTTGCCTACTTCATGTTTAAAATTGCCGGATGTTGGTTTTCTCATCCAGTTATTGCCACAGGCAGTGCTTGTTGAGCTGGAAGTAATAGCTGTAGGAATGGAATTTGTAAAGGTATCTCCTCTCCGGTTCGTCCCGGTAGCATCAATATTATTAACCCCTTCAGCATATAAAGAAACGGTCACCACGTTAGTCCCTGATGCACTAGAACTCACGAACTTTCTGGTTCTATCCACAGTCCATGTTCTATGAGTATTGTCGGGAAAGGTTACATCCATTTGACCCGTATGTCTATGGATAACCGTAGCATTTACCACCACCTGATTCATTATCTGCCAGGCTAAGCCACCTGATTCGTTCGTTACAGTATGCGTACCTGAAAGGGTATATGTTTCACCAGTTCCAATACTTGTCACCTGCAATCCGTTGAAAGTAACGGTAAGTTGCGCTCCCGGATCCTTCCAATGTTGAGTAGACGATGTCATAGTGACGGTAGCCGTTCCGCTTCTCTTAAATCCTCCGCAGTTGGTAGTCCCATCGTAGTTAATCGTGATGGTTTTGTTAGCGGTATCAGTTGTAATCACGGTTGCTCCACACATTACAATGTGTACGCCATCTGTTTTCCCTGATAGGCTTTGCACTTGCCCTAAAGCCGAAGTAGCATCATCAGAAACAGAGTTCATGGCGCCTGAAATGTTTCCGTGGTCTTGTGCACTTACACTATCATCTGTTGAGTTATCATCCTTTTTGCAAGAACTTAATGTAAGCATTGCAAACGCTGTCAGGAGAAGGGACAGTTTGAATAGTTTCGTTTTCATTTTTTGTATTTTTAATTTTGTTATGCTTGATTGACCGCATAGATATAAATAGGTTTAATCGGCTCTGAATATTTTTTGAACAGGCCTATCAACAACGCCTCGAATTTCTACATTCGCCAGCACAAAATTCCTTCCCGTGAAATATTTCAAACTTCTGCTTTCACTCGCTGTTACTGTTGCTTTGGTCTATCTGCTTAATACTAAAATGGGTGTAGCACCGGCCTTCGGAAAGTTCCTCAATCCTTTCACGGGTTTCTGGCAGAATGCTGAGAATACCAAGGTTTGGAAAGACGAAGAAGCGAATCTGGAAGGTTTGAAAGAGGAAGTGAAAGTCTATTTCGATGAGCGTTTAGTGCCGCATGTTTTTGCAAAGAACGATGAAGACCTTTACTATATGCAGGGATACATTACTGCCAAATACCGTCTTTGGCAAATGGAAATTCAAACGGCCAACGCAGCGGGAAGAATCAGTGAGATAGTAGGAGAGAAGGCGCTGGAAACAGATCGTATGCAGCGCAGAATAGGAATGGGTTATGGTGCCGAAGCTGCCCAGGAATATATTTCAAAAGACCCGGCAAGCAAGAAATTGATAGATGCTTATTGTAATGGAGTAAATGCCTACATCAATACCCTGGCTCCAAAGAATTATCCCATTGAATATAAACTGCTTGATTATAAGCCCGAAGACTGGACTCCGATTAAAGTGGCATTGCTGTTGAAGAATATGGCCAATATGCTTTCGGTTTTTGAATATGATATTGAGAATTCAAATTTCATTGCCAAATACGGCAATGAGGAATTCAGAAAACTATACCCTGATTTTATAAAGGACGAAGACCCGATAGTACCAATCGGAACAAAGTTTGAAGCCGGAACTCCGAAGCCTGAAGCAAAAACAACCTCATACATCGGACATCGGACATCGGACCTGTATTCAACAGTTATTCAAAAGCCCGATGAAATCACCGGTTCCAACAACTGGGCGGTGAGTGGCAGCAAAACAAAAAGCGGTAAACCTATTTTATGCAACGACCCGCATTTGCGGTTGTCGCTTCCCTCTATTTGGTACGAAATGCATTTGGTTTCGCCCAACATGAATGTATATGGTGCCACACTTCCGGGTTCCCCGGCTGTGGTGATTGGGTTCAACGATTCAATATCTTGGGGGGTAACGAATGGCGGTCGTGATGTGCGCGATTGGTACAAGATTAAGTTTAAGGATTCTTCGCGCAGCGAATATGAATATAACGGTCAATGGTTGAGGAGCGAGAAACGGATAGAAAAATATATGGTGCGTGGCAAAGGTGAAGTGGATGACACAGTTATCTACACCAAGTTCGGGCCGGTGGTGTTTGACGAAAACTTCGGCACGACCGACAGCAAGAAGAATCTGTCTATGCGTTGGACAGCTCATTTGCCTTCCAATGAATTCAAGACTTTCTATCAATTGAACAGTGGAAAGAACTATGATGATTATATCAATGCCTTAAAGAACTACACCTGCCCGGCACAGAACTTTGTTTTTGCATCGCGCAGTGGCGATATTGCTATAAAGGAACAGGGCTTATTTCCTATCCGCTCGAAAGCTGCCGAGCAGGGAAAGTTTTTGAGCGATGGTTCTACTGACAAAGACGAGTGGAAAGAGTTTATTCCTAACGAAGCGAACCCAACCTGCAAGAATCCGGCACGTGGTTTTGTAAGCAGTGCCAATCAACATCCTACGGATTCTACCTATCCTTATTACTATCCGGGTGTAGGGGTTTATGAAAACTACCGCAACCGCAGAATCAATCAACTATTGACCGATGGCAAAGATATTGATGCAGACTTTATGAAGAAGATGCAGAGTGATAATTTCAATGTACACGCCAGTGAAGCAGCGCCAGTGTTGCTTGCGCTTTTAGATAAAAGCACCTTGACTAAGGAAGAACAGCGTATGGCCGATGCCATTGGCAAATGGGATTATTACAACAATGCCAATCAAATAGCTCCGGTATATTTCGAAATTTGGTGGAACGAATTGCGCAAGTTGTTGTGGGATGAAATGCTGGATAAAAGCGTGCCGATGAAGCAACCCAACTTTTATGTAACCGTGGCTTTTTTAAAGAGTGATAGCAGTTCCATGTTCTATGATAATCTTTCGACTAACGAAAAAGAAAGCCGCCACGACATAGTACTGCAGGCTTTTCAACGCATCAAAGATACGCTGGATGCCAAGCAGTTTACGGAAGTAAGCGAACCTTATGGCGAGGATGAAACTACTGAACAAAAGGAGTTGAATCCGCACGATTGGGGAACTTACAAAGCCACTAAAGTTTCGCATCTGGCTATGCTCGAGCCCTTCAGCAGTACCCATGTTTACAACGGGGGTAACCTTGGTATCATCAATGCAACTAACACAACTAACGGCCCCTCATGGCGAATGATTGTGGACGAAGGCGCTATGAAAGCTTTTATAGTTTATCCGGGCGGGCAGTCGGGCAATCCCGGCAGCAAGTTCTACGACAATGGAGTAAAGCCCTGGAGCAATGGTGAATATTTTGAAGCAAACTTCGTGGCGAAAGGAGAGGAGTTGGGGGCGAAGAAATTGTTTCTGTCAACGTTTAAGCCGAAGTAGTGATTTGATAAATAAATACTAATACAAATTCCAATGAAAAATTTCCTAATTTCCGTAACGCTCATCGCCACCTCTTCTGCTGCCTTGCAACTATTTATGCCTTGGTGGATTATTGCCGTTGTTGCTTTTCTGGTAGCCTATTTTTTAAAACAAAATGCCTTGGCAGCCTTTGGTTCGGGATTCCTGGGCGTGTTTTTGCTTTGGATGCTTTGCGCATTTCTTTTATCTGCCGCCAACGATAATCTGCTGGCCAGTAAAGTAGCGATGCTGCTGCCCTTAAAAGGAAGCGTAAAGGCACTGCTACTGGTTACCGGCCTCGTAGGCGGCCTGGTAAGTGGCTTTGCTGCCATAACCGGTAGTTTGGCGATTAAGTTAAATGACTAAGCTGATCAGCTAAACACAATGAAGGAAGATGGAGATCCTGTTAGGACAAAAACAAATCCAATCGCCCTTCTTTTTCCTTAAAAACCACCAAAAACTACTGCATGATAAAGAATGGCAATAGCAAAACCACAAAAACAGTTGCATGATAAAGTATTGTACAGAAATACTTCATCGTGCAGTTGCATGACAAGGTATGGCAGCAAAATACTTTATCGTGCAGTTGCACGAACGGTTTTTATTCTGCCATACCTCATCGTGCAGTTGCACGAACGGTTTTTGTTCCGCCATACTTCCTCATGCAGTTAAACGAACGGAATATATTCTGCCATTCCTTTACAGCATTTAGGTAATCTGACTCGTCCTCACAGTACCTATCGAACAATTCATATTCGGAAGTAAGTTTCACTTTCATTTTTTTGTACCTGCTTTTTGTTGTTGAAATCAGAATCCCGGCCATTTACATAGCGGGGATTTTAGTTAGAGGACTTTTCTCTAATCATTTCTAATCCCCTCCCGATTCAAAATCCATAACAGATATTCATCTGCAACAGGACTTTAAAGTTATTGGCAAAAGGTAGTTTCACGATATAGTAATCGTGCGTGGCGGAAGTTTTGGTGCGTCCGTCATATTCATATACCTTGTTCATGCGGTAACCCAGCCCGCCCATAAACTCCATATAAACGCCTTTGCGCAAAGGAATCTGGTAGCCTGCTACCACGCAAGCGTCGGCATAATATACCAGGTCGTAAGAAGCATCATTGCCCTTGCGTTCTTTTATTTTTACAAAATTGAAAGAACCGTAAGGACCAAAGAACAAACCACCGGGAGCTGTTTTGCTTTTTAAAGGATAATAGCGATAGGCAAGTGTCACGCGCCCACCGCGCAAACTGTAGTTTTTTAAAGTTGCACTATTAGGGTTGGCTATTGCAGGTAAAACCAGTAAAAAGATGCTGGGGTAGTTGTACGACAAACCCAGGCTAAGCGATTGATTATGCGAAACCATTCGCTCATAGGTCAACCTGATTTCGCCACAAAAAGGTATCTGCCCGACAAAGAATGGGACAGGCGACATCGTGACAACATTCTGATGACCCGCAAATTTTACATTCTTAAACCCTCTGAACTTTGTAGTGATAGAGTCTGATTCGGAATCGGATTGAGCGAATGAATTTATGCCAAACAGAAGCAAGAGAACGAAAGCCGAAAGAAGAGTTCTCCATACTTTAATCATCATCGCTTAATGGGAATTGGTTTGTAGGCCTTTTTAGTTGAAAGGCAAACGGTGGACTATTTCGCCAGCAATTCAGCTACCTTTTCGTCCAAGGCACTGCCTCGAAGATTAGTAGCAACAACTACCCCGTTTTTATCCAACAGATAGGCCGCAGGAATCCCCTGAACGCCATAGCGCAAAGCTGCTTCACACTGCCACCATTTCAAATCACTCACATGGTTTTCCCAAATCATGCCCAATTTGTCAATAGAGTTTTTCCAGGCACCTGCATCCTTATCAAGCGACACACTGTACACTGTAAAGCCTTTTGATTTGTACTTGTTATAAGCGGCCACGACATTCGGCATTTCCATACGGCAAGGGCCACACCAAGAAGCCCAGAAATCTAACAACACCACTTTGCCTCTCAAAGAAGAAAGCTTAATGCTTTTTCCTTCGGGATTTTTTAGGTCAATTTCAGGTGCCTCTTTACCCACGCCAATCGCTTCAGCCGGCTTCTGCGCCTGACCCTGTTGTTTCAATTGCTCTTCATATTTAGTATAGGCAGCGCGGTAATCCTTGGTATAAGAAGAAGTAGGAATTTCCTTTTCCATGCGCTGAATGATAGCCAGATTCTCTTTCGGGAATTTATCTACCGGTGCATTGGTTACATAAAACATAGCCACCAGAGGGCTCTTGGCAGCCAACGCACTGTCTCTGATTAAACTTTCAAAACGCATAGCCACCGCTTGTAGCTGTTGTTGAATATACATCAACGTATCCTGCGAAGCTCCTTGTTGGCCAAACATTTGGTAGGCCTGATTCCAGCCCTGTAAATCGCGTTGTGCACTACCCAATACTTTGAACGCACGTTGAAATTCTTCATTCTCCTTAGAGCCCGTTGCTTTGAATGGCTCCACCTGTCCGCTTAAATCAATGTCAACAGTATACTTAGTAGGCTCCAACAAAAACAGAAAGAATGTTTTTTCCTCTAAGCGAAGACGATAGAAACCTTTTTCAGAAACACCTTCCATTTTGAAATTGCCTTTGTCATCCACCTTAGCAGAATCTACTGTAATCATTTTCTGCAAGCCAAGCTTTTCAAGAATAATGGATTTGGCCTGGCTGTTTTTCAGTGTTCCCTGAATAGAATATTTATCACTTCCACCGGCAAGGTTACAGGCCGAGAAAAAAAATAAAAGCAAAAGAAGACTCGATAATTTACGCATTGTTGTTTTGTTTTTAGTAAGGATGTGTTTATGTTGTTTCTAATTTTTCAGTCACTAATTGGCTTGTCATTTTCGGGTCGGCCTTACCTTTCGATAGTTTCATTACCTCCCCCACAAATAAACCTAACAAACCTTTTTTGCCCGCGAGATATTCGGCAACTTTTTCGGGATATTTAGCAATTACTTGTTCCACCAGTTCTTTAATCATTCCTTCATCGCTGCTTTGCACCAGGTTCAGTTCCTCCGCAATCTTCAAAGGGTCTTTGCCGGTCTCCACCACCACCGGGAATATTTTAGTAGAAGCTACACTGAAGTTGGTCTTGCCTGCATCAATCAAAGCAATCAACTTAGCGATATTAGATGGAGATACTTTAAAATCCTTAATCTCCATTCCATGTTCGTTCAATGAGTTCTTCACAGGACCTAGAATCCAGTTCGATGCCGCTTTGTAGTTCTTGGTTTCAGCCAATAAACGATTGAAATATTCAGCGAGTTCCTTTTCATCGGTAATAATACGTGCATCGTATTCCGGCAAACCGTATTGCTGCATATACTCCTGCTTCAACTCATTCGGCAACTTAGGCATGTGCGCCTTTACATTCGCAATGTATTCGTCCGTTACATAAACAGGCGGCAAATCAGGTTCCGGGAAATAGCGGTAATCATGGGCGTGTTCTTTACTTCGCTGCGAAAGGGTAACCCCTTTCACCGCGTCAAAGCCGCGCGTTTCCTGCACCATCTTTTCACCCGCCTCGAGGGCATCTATCTGACGCATAAATTCAAATTCAATAGCGCGCTTAACGTTGCGCATACTGTTCATATTCTTCACCTCACTTCTTGGATTCAACTCAGTAGCACCTTTCAAACGAACAGAAATATTCGCATCGCAACGCATAGAACCTTCTTCCATATTGCCATCGCAAATGCCGAGATAACGAACGAGCTTTTGAATTTCATTCAGGTAAGCCATCGCTTCATCACCACTTCTTACATCGGGTTCCGAAACAATTTCTATCAAAGGCACTCCGGCACGATTCAAATCAACCAAAGTAAAATAAGGGTCAATGTCATGAATAGATTTTCCCGCGTCTTCCTCTAAGTGAATACGCGTGAGATTTATTTTGGTCTTCACCCCATTCGTTTCCACATCAATATGCCCACCGGTGCAGATAGGAGTTTTGTCCTGTGTAATCTGATAACCCTTCGGCAAATCGGCATAGAAATAATTCTTGCGCGCAAACTGATTCTCGTAACGAATCTGACAATGTGTAGCCAAGCCAATCTTCACAGCCGATTCAATGGCTGTTTCATTCACCATAGGCAATGTTCCGGGATGGCCAAGAGAAAGCACACTCACATGCGTATTAGGCGAACCACCAAACTCTGCTGAATCACCGCAATACATTTTGCTGTGTGTAGAAAGCTGCGCGTGCACTTCCAATCCTACTACTACTTCGTATTTGCTGTATTTGTCGTCCAACATTTATGAAAACTTTTGTTTCAATTTTACAATCAAATCCTCCACTTCGCTCATACTTCCCGCACTTGCCTGCACAAAATCAGCAGGACCACCACCCTTAACAGTAGGTGCGATTTCTTTTAATAACTGATTCCCATTAATGTTCAAGGCAGGCGCTATTCTAAGGTGAACTACATTCTTGCCATTAATGGCGGAAGCCAGCAGTAACACATAATTCCCTTTTAAATCGCGGGCCAACTGAATACCGAGTTTGCGCAAAGCCTCAACTGTATTCAACTCAATTTTAGCAGAAGCAAAAAACTCTACCGAACCGAAATATTCAACCGCAGCAATGATTTGCTTCTTCAAATCCGCCACTGCTTTATCTTCAAACTGCTGTAACTGCTTTTTCAGTTCCTCATTTTCATTCTTCAAAGAATCTATGCTCTTCAACACATCTTTCGAATTGTTTAAAGCGGTTTTTACCTGAGTCAATTCGCTGATTGCGCCATTCGCTAATTCTATTGCTTTCTTTCCGGTTACCGCTTCTATTCTTCTTACTCCGCTGGCAATCGAACTTTCGGAAGTAATTTTAAACAAACCGATTTGTCCGGTTGATTTCACATGAACACCACCACATAACTCACGACTGTAGTTTTCATCGAATGTAATTACACGAACAAACTCTCCATACTTCTCTCCGAACAATGCCGTGGCACCTAACTTCTTGGCATCTTCAATAGGCACATTCCTTCTTTCATCCAAAGCAATGTTTTCCATTATCTTCTCATTTACTATCTGCTCCACCTTCTCAATTTCCTCATCAGTCATTTTGCTGAAGTGAGCAAAGTCGAAACGCAAGTAATCAGAATTCACCAACGAACCTTTTTGCTGAACATGAGTTCCTAAGACAATCCTCAAAGCAGATTGCAATAGGTGGGTAGCAGAGTGATTCTTAATCGTATCGCTGCGCTTAACCGTATTGATTTTAGCATGAGATGCCACCTCAATCTTTGCCGGAAGCTTCTTTACAAAGTGAACAATCAAATCGTTTTCCTTCTTGGTGTCAAGTACATCTATTTTCTCACCGGCAAAGTTTAAATAACCTGTATCGCCCACTTGTCCACCGCTTTCGGCATAGAACGGTGTCTTATCTAAAACCAACTGAAACAATTCTTTGTCCTTTTGCTTAATGCTGCGATATTTCACCACATGCGCATCGGCTTCTGTAAAGTCATAACCAATAAAATCAGTCTTCACGTCTTCGCTTACATTAATCCAGTCGCTTTGTTCCTTGGTAGCATCCGCTTTTCCTCTTTGCTTTTGAGCAGTCATTTCCTTGTTGAAACCTTCTTCGTCAACAGTCCATCCCTTTTCTCCGGCTATTAACTTGGTTAAGTCAAAAGGGAAACCATAAGTGTCGAATAACTCAAATGCAGTTTTTGCATCAATTTCACTTAACGCGTCAATACGCTTTATTCCATTTGCCAACGTTCTTAGGAAAGAAGTTTCTTCTTCCTTAATTACATTCGCCATAAAATCTTCCTGCGCTTTTAATTCAGGGAAAACATCAGCAAACTGATTCGCCAACATTGGAACCAATTCACACAAGAATGGTTGTTCAAAATTCAAATAGGAATAGCCATAACGAACAGCTCTGCGAAGAATTCTTCTGATTACATAACCCGCACCGTTGTTAGAAGGGAGTTGCCCGTCAGCAATCGTAAACGAAATCGTGCGGATATGGTCAGCTATTACACGTAACGCTATATCAGCCTTTTGCACCTTCGTAGCAGTTCCAACAATTTTACCATCAATTAAATTAGGCGCCGTATATTGGTAAGTGAAACCGCTTTTTGCGGAAAGAAACTGAATGATCGGCTGAAAAATATCTGTGTCGTAATTGCTCGTCTTTTTTTGAATAGCCACACACAAACGCTCAAAACCCATACCCGTATCCACATGCTGTGCAGCCAATTTTACTAATGAACCATCCGCCTTGCGCTCAAATTCCATGAACACATTGTTCCAGATTTCAATTACTTGCGGATGCGAAGCGTTTACTAAACTCTTTCCATCAATAGCCTTACGCTCTTCATCACTTCTTAAATCAATATGAATTTCAGAACAAGGTCCGCATGGGCCGGTATCACCCATTTCCCAGAAGTTATCTTTCTTGTTTCCATTGATGATTCTGTTCGGGTCCACATACTTCTTCCATTCATCATAAGCCTCTTGATCGAAAGCGAGATTCTCTTTTTTGTCACCTTCAAACACGGTAACATACAATCTGTCCTTCTCTAAACCATAAACCTTCGTCAGCAATTCCCAACTCCATCCGATGGCTTCCTTCTTAAAGTAATCGCCAAAGCTCCAGTTACCGAGCATTTCAAACATGGTATGATGGTAGGTATCAACACCAACTTCCTCCAAATCATTATGCTTTCCGCTTACACGCAAACACTTTTGAGTGTCAGCAACGCGCTTGTATTTGATAGGTTCATTACCCAGGAAAATATTCTTGAACGGAGCCATACCGCTGTTGATGAACATTAAGGTGGGGTCATTCTTGACCACAATAGGTGCGCTCGGAACAATTTTATGCCCTTTACTCTCAAAAAAATCTAAAAAAGCCTTCCTGATCTCCGATGATGTCATGCCTTCAATTCTGTAAATGAAAAATGATGATATTTTAGCTCCGTTTAAGGAGTGGGCGAAAATAAAAGAAAACGTCAAAGACCTCGGAGGTCTGCAAACACAAGATGGCAATACTCAGAAAAAAGGATCGGTTTGTTTTTAATACCCAAACACTCAGCTACGAAAAGGCGGTGGTGGGATGGGGTACACGTATATTCCGTTTCCTTGCATTCATGGCTGCCGCTTTGGTATTTTCACTGGCTATTTCCACTATCTATTACAAGTTCTTCGACTCCCCTAAAGACAAGGTCTTGAAAGCTGAGTTGGCAGAAATGAAGAATCAATATTATCTGGTTAATCAGGAAGTGGACAGACTAGGAAGTGTACTGGACGGACTGCATTACCGGGATGGAAATATTTACCGGGTATTGTTTGAATCTGACCCTATCGACAAGGATATTTGGCAGGCAGGCTCCGGTGGAATAAATAAATATCGTTACCTCGATAAATACGATAATGGCGATTTGATGAAGGTCATTGCCGAGAAAGTGGATAAACTTAAAAGGCAGTTGGTGATTCAAAGCAAGAGTTATGATGAAATTGCCGACTTAATTAAGAATAAGGAAAAGATGCTGGTTTCTATTCCTTCAGTTCAGCCTATTCCGAATAAAAAATTAGAGCGCATGGCATCGGGCTATGGCTGGCGTATTGACCCGGTTTACAAAATTCAAAAGTTTCATGAAGGAATGGATTTTACCTGTTCTATCGGCACCGAGGTACATGTAACCGGTGATGGCACGGTTGAAGAAGTCAATTATTCCTTCCATGGTTATGGCAGCGAGATTGTAGTGAATCATGGATTTGGATACAGAACTCGCTACGCGCATTTGTCAAAATTTAAAGTTAGACCCGGTCAAAAGGTCTCCCGGGGGGATGTAATCGGAAATACCGGTAATACCGGTAAATCCACCGGCCCTCACTTGCATTACGAAGTACTAAAAAACGGCAATGCTGTAAATCCTGTTTACTTTTACTACAATGATTTAAAAGATGCTGACTTCGAAAAGATGATTGAGATTTCAAACAATCCGGGACAAACACTTGACTAATGGCGTGGAAAGACAAAGAAATAGAAAAGTTATACTTCAGCATCGGGGAGGTAGCAGAGTTGTTGAATGTAAACACCTCCCTCATTCGCTATTGGGAAAAAGAGTTTGATATTATTAAGCCTCGAAAAAATGCAAAGGGTGACCGCTCCTTTACCAAAGAGGATATAGAAAAACTTAAAATAATCTTTCACCTGGTTCGGGAGAAAGGATACACTATCGAAGGGGCAAAAACTCAATTGAAAACAAAGTTCACCGGAGAAGAGAAAAATTTCCGGGTAATTGAAAAGCTAAAAGAAGTAAGAGCGTTCTTAGTTCAGTTAAAAGAACAACTTTGAGAATTCACCTAACCCTCACATTCATTAGCTCCTTTTAGAACTCGTTCTTACGATAAGCTAGATTCATTCTCAACCCAACGTTAAACATAAACGAAGAATTGCCCACCTGTGGGTTATTGATAGACTTTACAGTTGATTTACTTCTGTAAAGCACTTCTGCATCTATATAAATGTTATGCCACGGCTGGTAACTGACAAGCAACTGAAAATAATTGATAACTCCCTTCGCTCCACCACCTATGGTTTTATAACCAAAGGGCTGCTTGGTCGATACAATATCTGAACTCACCAAAACGTTGCCTCCAAAGTTAGTGACCTTGCAAGTATCACAGACAGTCGAAGAAGAATTTACAATAGAATCATCCCCCACACCGGCTACAAAGTATTTTGCATTCAACGTAAGTTGAGGAATTGGCTGATAATGCAGGTTGAGCATAATTTCATAGAAATTAGCACCTAGTGGATGTGCTAACGGTTGATTGTATTGGGTATAGTTAATATCTCCTCCGTGGGTGTACATAAACGGTCTAGCAATGTTTACTTCTAATTGTGCATCAAATCCGGGAGCAATATCAATATACTTAAGGCCCCATTGCATCGCCCATTTGTTGGCCCACCAACCATTTCTGGCAATAGCGTTTTTGAAGTTAAATTCATCCAACACAAACTGTCCATAAATAGAAAGGTGATTGAGCGCATTGAATTTCCAATCCAGTCCAAGCAATTCATTGTCAGGGCTTCCCAAGGCATGTTCTACAGCACGGTAGAAAATAATTGGATTAAGATACTGCAATTCAAAATGATTGCTGCGGTTCATAACCACCGCTTCGAAAATACCAATGTTCATCCAGTGCGTTGCCTGAATACTCAGGTGATGGACGGCCATATATTTCTTAGGAAGCAATACGTCAGCCCCGCGCACATATTGGGAGGTTAACTCCGCAAAAATGCTGGTGTAATTAAATCGCCAAACATTAATATTGAACCGAAGAAAAAGGTACGGGGCAGCGTTATCCGAAAGCATCATAGAACGCATACCGTTGCCAATAAAAAACTTGTCCCGGCCAAAGGAGAGGTTCAGATACTTCAACACATTTACGTTAATGTATCCTCGAGCATCGAAATAATCTACACCATCATTAAACTTAAATAAACTAGAAGAATAGGTTTTATAATAAGATTGTCCCGGAACAAACGTGTATTTGCCACTGGTGGCTTTCTGAGAAACATAAAATGGATTGCGTGCCGAATTACCGGTAGCATTAAAGTAGAAGCTGAATACGCGCATAATGTTACCGCGAACTTCCAAACCGACCGAACGGGTAAAAATGAATCGACTATCCTTTGATTCAATACCGACATTGGCTCCTATCATTGGGTTAAATCGAATGTCGAATAGACCTTTTTTCTTTGAACTTACATGTGCAAAACTGGCTGGTTCACGATACAGAACTTTGAACAGAGGTTTATGTGGACGGCTTTGTAAACTATCTAACCAATCCGCATTATCATCCACCAACCATTGCAATTGGTATTGCTGAACTTTATTAAATCGAAGATTGGATAGCAATAATGTCTCGGCAACGCGCGCAGCGGCACCTCTGTGATATGGCTTGTCGGAGGTATGTTCAATTGGAATTATCTTGCCGTATTTGATATCCAGGCGATCGATATAGCCAATGCCATCTGAGCCAAAGGGAATAAACGTGCCTTGCGAAAAAGAAAGAAAGGAAAGTGTGATAAGGAGAAGCGTGGAAAGGATTTTCTGCATAAGGGGTTTTATCTCCGAACAAAATCGGGTGCGGTCAAACGTAAATTAAATTTGTGTCCTTAGCAAATGAATCAGGTTTTCGTCCTTCCGGAAAATGGCTTCAGAAACCATTTCGAAATAAATCTACCGCCTTCTTGACACTTCCTTCTTTCAGTAGCAGTGCTTTACTTTGCTCATATTCCAAACCTATAGATTCCATCACCATCTTAGTTCCTCTGTCTACCAACTTCTCGTTGCTTAGTTGCATGTTAACCATCTTGTTATCTTCCACTCTTCCCAGTTTAATCATTACGGCTGTGCTGAGCATATTCAATACCAGCTTTTGCGCAGTGCCGGCTTTCATGCGTGTGCTGCCCGTTACAAACTCAGGACCCGTAACTACTTGAATTGGATAGTCGGCATTCTTCGCCACCTCGCTATCGGGATTGCAGGTAATAGAGCCTGTTTTAATTCCGTTTTCACGGCAATGTTTTAAGGCGCCAATCACATAAGGAGTTCTGCCGGAAGCTGCAATGCCGACCACTACATCTTTTGAGTTGATGTCGTGTTTTTGCAAATCTTTCCAGCCTTGTTCTAAATCATCTTCAGCAAATTCTACTGCTTTGCGAATGGCGGAATCGCCCCCGGCAATAATGCCTATGACCAGCCCTTGCGGCACACCGTAAGTGGGTGGGCATTCACTGGCATCTACAATGCCTAAGCGGCCGCTGGTTCCTGCACCTATATAAAAGAGTCTTCCTCCGCTCAACATGTGGTCAGTTACTACATCCACCAGTTTTTCAATTTGCGGAATCGCATGTTGCACTACTTCGGATACTTTGCGGTCTTCCTGATTAATGTTTCGCAGCAATTCCTGCGTGCTCATTTTTTCGAGATGATGATATAGCGAGTTTGATTCAGTAACCTTCATACCCGCAAAAGTAGCAGCATTTCAATAACCCGTAAATGCATTTTCGGATTTGGAGCGGGCAAAAATATCGGTGGTGAGTAAACTCAAGATCGTATTTCAAAGGGTCTGATTGAAAGGATAAATTTTAAGTCCACCGTTCCCAAACAAACATACCAAATAGATAAAGCCCTTCCGAATTTTCTTTCGAGCAGGGCCTTATCTATATTTATCAAAACCTAAAACAAAAAACTATTGCTTAGCGAATCGTGTGTTTAAGCTACCGTAGCCATTGGTAAAGTTCAGTAAATAAATACCGGCTGTCAACCTGCTTAGTTGAATCTGATGTTCATGCTTGCCGCTTGTTTGAGGTTCGTTTATCACCTCGCTTATCTTGCGGCCTGTTAAATCAATGATAGATAAAGACACCACTGCCGCACTGTTCAGGTAGTAGCTTACGTTCAGCACTTCGTTAGCAGGGTTAGGCATTAACGTCATGCGTACTTCGTTCGATAGTTCGTAAAAACCCACACAAGTAGGCACCAGAATAAACCTCGAAGTATCTGTACAGCCGCTGTTCAGCCCCGAAACAATTACACGGTAGTATCCACCCTGAACACAATCTACACTTGTACTATCCAGATTGGTATTAAGAGTAGCGGTGCCAGCGGTGGTATCTCCGCCAATCGCCATTTCCCATATATACGAAACTCCGCTCGAAGGCAATGCACGCAAATTGTAAATGCTGCCTGCAATGGATGAAATGCCTAATGATGCTACAGGCGCCACGTGGGCGGACACATTCACCGAATTAGAAGATCCGCCACTACATCCGTTTTGTGAAACGGTTACTCCATATATACTGCTACTGCTAACCGTAATGGTTTGATTGGTATCATTATTACTCCAATGATAAGCACTGAAACCGCTTCCTGCATCTAGCGTAATGCTATCACCATTACAAAGACTGAAAGTGCCGGCAGGAGAGATATCCGTAACCGGAAGCGATTGAATATTTAAGTGAACCGAATCAATGCCGGGACAACCATTTAGAGTCACAGTAACAATATAGGTTTCCGAAACAGTCGGATGGATAATTTGAGTATTGGAATTATTACTCCAGCTATAAGTATCGAAGCCGGCACCCGCATCAAAAGTGTTCAGATCACCTGAGCACGATGTAGAGGTACCCGCTGGTGAAATCGATGGGAGAGGAGTTGGTTTGAACACGGCTACTACTGAATCTACACCGGTGCAACCATTTTGAGTTACGGTAACATAATAAGTGCCGGATGTAACAGGCTCAATCGTTTGAGTGGCAGTGTTGTTACTCCAGAGATAAGAAGCAAAACCGTTTCCGGCATCAAACACTACGGGTGTACCTTCGCAAACATTGCTGCCCGCAGGAGAAACCACGGGATGAGGTAGTGCTTTGAATACCGCCTGAACAGAATCAACACCGGTGCAACCGTTTTGCGTTACGGTAACTATATATGTACCAGAAGTAGTAGGCTGAATAGTTTGACCCGCGGATGAATTGCTCCAACTGTAAGCAGCAAAACCTGCTCCTGCATCGAAACTGAGTGCTTCACCCTCACACAATCTTACTGTGCCCGCAGGAGTTATAGCCACCACCGGATGTGCGTTGAAAGTAACTGAAACCGAAGCCGAGCCTGAACAGCTGTTCTGTGTAACAGTAACGGTATAAGTTCCCGATTGAACTGGTTGAGCGGATTGAGTTTGAGCACCATTGCTCCAATTGTAAGAAGTAAAACCGGTACCCGCATCTAAATTCAATACATCACCGGTGCAGGCATTTGTGTTGCCTGAAGGAGTAATGGATGGAACCGGCAATTGATTTACAATAACGCTGACTGTGTCTGTTCCAATGCAGGCGTTTTGAGTAACCGTAAGAATATAATCAGCCGAAGAAGATACATCAATATCGGCTGTGGTTTGGTTGTTGCTCCAGGCATAAGAGTCATAAACGGCTCCGGCATTTAAAGGAACCACATCGCCCTGACAAACAGAAACCGGACCAGCCGGTGAAATAGAAACCGCTACAGGGAAATTGCCGACATTCACTGTAACGGAAGCTGTACCGGTGCAGCTTCCTTGTGAAACCGTAACGGTATAAGTACCCGCTGAATTAACGTTGATAGTTTCAGCAGATGATGTGCTGCTCCATGCATAAGCGGTATATCCGGTGCCTGCATCTAAAGTAGTGCTTCCACCCGGGCAAATATTTAAAGATGGATTGGCGGTGATAGCAGGGTTAAGTGTATTGCTGGTAACCGTAACGACCGTGGCGCTTGACACACCCGGGCAATTATTCTTTGTTACAGAAACCACATAGGTGCCGCTAGTGGTTATAGTCGCTGTTTGGTTACTTCCTGCTCCATTGCTCCATGCATAGGAAGAAAAGCCGGCCCCGGCATCGAGCACCACATTTCCGCCTGTACAAAATGTAAGTGGCCCGCTGGCAGTAACAGTTGGAGTAGGGTCAGTAACCGTAACTGAAACCGGTGATGTTGAACCTGAGCAGCCGTTTTGGGTAACCGTGCAAGAGTAGTTTCCGGTTTGTGAGGCACTGATGGTTTGATTGGTTCCACCGTTACTCCAGCTGTAACTTGAATAGCCGCCTCCTGCATCCAGAGTTACACTCGAACCTGCGCAGATAGATGTCGAGGTCCATGGTGTAATGGTAGGTGTAGGATTGGCATTTACAGTAACTGTTATTGTATTGGAAGTTCCTGTGCAACCGTTTTGGGTAACAGTGCAGGTATAATTGCCCGATTGAGTGGCCGACAAAGTTTGATTTGAAGTGTTGTTGCTCCAGGCATAAACAGCGTAGCCCGCTCCTGCATCTAAGGTCACAGTTCCGCCCTGGCAGAAGGTAACAGGCCCACCCGCAGTGACAATAGGAACAGGATTATTATTTACAGTAACAGTAATTGTGTTGGATGTTCCCGAACAACCATTTTGTGTAACGGTGCATTTGTAATTGCCCGACTGAGTGGCAACCAAAGTTTGGTTCGATGTGCTGTTGCTCCAGGCATAAGTAGCATATCCGGCACCGGCATCTAAGGTTACATTACTACCCTGACAAAAAGTAACAGGGCCATTGGCCGTAACTACAGGAGCAGGATTGTTATTAACGGTAACGGTAATCGTATTAGAAGTTCCCGAGCAGCCATTTTGAGTAACCGTACAAGTGAATACTCCCGATTGTGTAGTGGCCAAAGTTTGGTTAGAAGTACTGTTGCTCCATGCGTAGGTAGTATAACCGGCCCCAGCATTTAAAGTAACCGTTCCACCCTGACAAAAAGTAACCGGGCCATTGGAGCTAATGGTTGGTGTTGGGTTGGTATTGACGGTGACAGTAACGGTGTTGGAAGTTCCTGTGCAACCGCCCGATGTTACCGTACATTTGTAAGTTCCCGATTGGGTAACGTTGATAGTTTGGGTGGCGGCACTATTGCTCCAGGCATAAGTTGCAAAGCCCGCTCCCGCATCAAGTGTCACACTGCCTCCTGTGCAAAAAGTAGTAGGTCCGCTGGTGGCAAGGGTTAGTGTAACGTTTGGACTTGTAATGGTTTTGGTGGCAGTGGCCGAACTGCAACTTCCATAGACCGTTACAGTGTAGGTACCTGCAGCCGATACACTAATAGAAGAGGTTAAGGCCCCCGTACTCCATACATAGGCATTGTAAGTTCCACCG
>CANJVG010000013.1 GCA_947478005.1 Bacteroidota bacterium | reverse complement strand
GCGTTCGACCCCGGTTTAGATGCTGCTTTTTTAAACAATTGGAAAGCCATTCAGGAGCAGGTGCTCAAATTTTATCCCGACAAGCTAGAAGTTATTCAAGGAGAGATTTTGTTGGACGAGTCCATTACTGCCCTGCAAAAATGCCAGACTAAATATATAGAAGTGAAATATTTTGTGGTCAAGGCGTTTCCAAAAAATGCGGAGGCACTGAAAGAATTTGGCGAAGGAAAATACAGCAAGGTGCGCAATAGCCCATTGCGGATGGTGCAGTTTATGGAAACCCTGTATGGGGTAGCGATGAAATATAAAACTGAGTTGATTGCCAAGGGTTATACCCAGGCCGCTATTGATGAAATAGCTGCGCTTGCCAACGAGCTGCGCGAAGACAATAAAAAGCAGCAATTGAAAAAGCAGGAGCGCCCCACTCAAACACGAAGCCGCATCGAACTTCTCAACACTTACTATGGCTTTGGGCAACAAGTGGCTATGGTGGCACCCACGGTGTTTGCCACCAGCCCGGCCAAACGAAAATTGTTTTTACTGGCTCCTTCGCATCGCGCCAAAATCATTAAAACATATTTCGAGCTCGATGCTAATGGACTGCGAAAAATATTGTGGTCCACCGTACTGAAAAAATATAAGCTCAGGCTGACTAATCAAAGCAACGAGCCTGTAGAATATTGGCAGGCAAACACTGCAAAAGAAAAACCAGCGCAAAAATATTTGTTGAATGCAGGAGAAATAATTTCTGTGGAAGCTGAAGAGCCATTAAAGAAATTTTTGGTTATTGAAAATACTACTTCGGGCAAAGTGAAGATGCTGCTAAGGAAAGAGAAGATAGCGAAGAAGGAAGAATGAAAATGAGGCTCGCTACCGGCACAAAAAAATAATGGGTACAAAAAAACTGTTTAAATAAATAGTCGATTGCACAACTCTGTATGTTTATCAATTGAACAACAACCAAAATTATCTGCTTGCAAAAAAATATTTTCGATTTAATAATAATACGGAATGAAGCAGCAGTGGGTGATAGCAGTTTTCTTTATCTCTTTCCTTTTTCAAACAACGATTGTTTGTTCTCAATATACCGGGAGTCGCTTGGTGCAGCTTATTGGTTTTAGCACAGCAACCAAAGATTACAAACCCGTGAAAGAGCAATGGGTGCTCGATAAAAATTTCGAAAGCCCCACCAGGGGTATCAAACTATCGGTCAATGCAATGAGCGACAAAATAGAAAGCCTGATAGTGGCCGGAGAAAATTTTGTACTCAATGGCAAGCCTTTTTCCAAATTCAACTCGGTGCTGCCTTATAAAATTCAGATGAAAGACGACAGCGCAAAGCTCAATCTGAAATTAGGGGAGGGCCAAAAATTATTGGGCCGAAATGTGCTCAAATACTATCAGGATAAATATGCAATAGAGGTTGCCTTTACCGATGATAAATTTAAAACCATTCATTCCATCCGGTTTTTAAAAGAAGCAAAACCGTTTGTGCCGCCTGTTCTGAAATCGGCTCCACCTGTATTGGTGAATGTAAATGCAGTAACCAAATATCAGTTAGAAGAAAAAAAAGCGCAACCCTACACCACTGTTCCCACTTCGACCGTTGCATCCAAAACAGAAACTAAGGTCGAAAATCTATCTCCTTTCAAGCGCGCCATCTTAGATGTGTTCAAAGCTTACCGCGAATCGAATTTTGCGACCATCCGCGATGGATTGAATCATGTGGCTAACTTTTGGAACTATAAGTTTACCTATCGTACCAAGCATAAAATTCCGGGCGAAAAATTTAATATGCTCTATAGTTTCCCCTTTGCCTCCTCGCAACTTGATTTTGTTTCTGTTCTGCTCGAAGGCGAAGAAACCGACCCTGCCTTTCAAACTACTTACAAGGCCTTTGAGAAAAAATTGATGGAAAGCTTTCCGGCCAAAGACGGTTGGGTGGCTTCTTGCATTTCGAACAAAGAATCAAAAACACTTTCCGATTTAGAATTCAGAAACGATAAATACGGAGCCGTAGTACTCGATTATTCTAAATCACCGGCAGGCAAAAGCGTGCTGTATCTGCGTTTTCTGTTTTTCTCCAGCTAAATCACTTCAGTTTAATTTTTGTTTCGGTGTAGAACTGTCTCATACACTTATCTACCCACCAGGTAGTATCGGCTTTTGCATCCACTATTCGAAACGTTCTTGGAATAACGGCCAGGGGTTGAATGACTCCATTCGGATTTTGAAGAATCGTTTCCTGTCTTTCAAAAAAGGCCGCCTCATACTTTCTAAATCGGTCGTTCTTCCAATCGTTTATTATCAGCTTACCATTTCCCGAAATAGTCATCCAACAAATGCTCAATGCGGTCAGACTGAAAATTCGGAATTCTCCCTTCAACCAATTCAATTTTTCGTACAGCAAATATTTCTGCGACAAGGAGAGCAGAAAAAAAGGCCATAGTAACAGGAAGAAGAAAAAAACATAGTTGATAGTTCGATGCTGCCCCAGCATACCTGTAGCAAAATAAGGAAGGAAAGAACCCGCGAAGACAACAACAACAATAGCCGCCAATAAAATTCTATAGTCAAAAAGAAAAACCCGCAACTTTATTTTTTCAGCATTTGCCACAAGCAATAAACTCAGAAGAATAAGCGGCAGATTCAATATCCAGGTTCCCCAAAAACGAATGGTTTGTGCCGAAGCATAAAACAAGGAGTACAGTAAGTTATAGCGTTCCGTAAATTCATTCGAGCGCGTAAAATTTCCGGGAGAGAAAAAAACAAAGGCTGATGCAACAAAGCTTATGATAAAAAGCGCGGTAATTAGCTTTTGCTTTTCAGCCTTCAGCCTTCCCCTCCACACCATCACCGAAAAATAGAACAGGGGAATAAGAAAAGCTCCCACTTCATTAAATCCGATAGAAATTATGACAAGCAGAAATGCAGAAAAAAGAAACGCGTACTTCGATGGATCTTTGGTAGCTAGAGATTTCATCAGAAAGATAAAATGTAATAGCAAAAAGAGATTCCCTAAATGATAATTACAACTGCCGATAAACCAGTAAATGCCTTCAGTAATAGTGGGCATATAACAGAGATAAAAAAGAGAACCCAGCAAAGATGCGATAACTGAAAAGGAGAAATCAACCACCAGCAATCGAAGCAGAAAAAGCAAAACAAAGGGAGTTGCAATAATTGAAAGAAAGGCAGCAAACTGATAGAAGATAATTTGCCCCGTTACCAGCGGATGAAAATTCACCAGCACATCAGCCGAGTATCTTCCGTTCCAATGCAAATATTGGTTCAGAATTTTTTGTGAAAAGGGAATATTAGCAGAAGCCGTCCAACCGAAACAAAAATCATCAGCATACGGAGCAGCGTAAAAGCAAATAATCAGGTAAGGCAGCAGCGCAATAGCTAGAAGAAAAAATAAGAGAATACTTCTTTTGTGATTCATGGAAAATAAAAAGTCCCGCTTTCGCGGGACTCAATTTATAGCTTTATTTCTTTTAGAAGTAATGAAGGTTTATTTCAAACCGAAGGCTTTTTTAACCACAGACACCGAGTTCAATTCTTCCCAAGGGAACAATTTTACTTTCACTTTTTTCTCAGTAGCTTTTCCTTTGTTAAAGGTCTTCTCTACAACCTTGCTTTCTCTTCCCATGTGACCATAAGAAGCAGTTTCCAAATAAATAGGGGTGCGAAGATTAAAACGCTTTTCAATAAAATAAGGACGCATATCAAACTCCGGAATCTTAGCAATCTTAGCAGCAATTTGTCCATCGTTTAAATTCACCTTAGCTGTTCCGTAAGTGTTTACAAACAAGCCCACGGGCTGCGCAACACCAATAGCGTAAGCAACTTGAACCAACGCCTCATCACAAACTCCTGCAGCAACTAAATGCTTGGCAATATGACGGGTCGCATAAGCAGCAGAGCGATCCACCTTTGAAGGATCTTTGCCGCTGAATGCACCACCACCGTGGGCACCTTTGCCGCCATAGGTATCTACGATGATTTTTCTACCTGTCAATCCGGTATCACCATGTGGTCCACCTATAACAAATTTACCGGTTGGGTTAACGTGATATTTTATTTGGTTGTTGAACAAAGCCTGAACACGCTTAGGTAACTTCTTCATTACGCGTGGAACAAGAATGTTAATGACATCTTCCTTTATCTTCTTCAACATTACCGCATCTTTGGCAAAGTCATCATGTTGTGTAGAAATAACAATAGCATCAATTTTCACCGGCTTATTATCATCGCCATACTCAATAGTTACCTGGCTCTTTGCATCGGGACGTAAGTACTGCATTACTTTACCTTCTCTCCGAATAGCGGAAAGTTCACGCAATAAAGTATGCGCTAATTCCAACGGAAGAGGCATATAGTTATCTGTCTCGCGACTTGCATAACCGAACATCATACCTTGGTCACCTGCACCTTGTTCTTCAGGTTTCTTTCTCTCTACTCCTTGATTAATATCTGCACTTTGTTCGTGAATAGCAGATAAAATTCCGCAACTGTTTGCTTCAAACATATATTCGGCTTTAGTGTAACCGATTTTGCGAATTACATCACGGGCAATTTCCTGTACATCTAAATAGGCATTCGATTTTACCTCACCTGCAAGAACAACCAAACCGGTGGTAACTAATGTTTCGCAGGCTACCTTGGACTGTGGGTCGTAGGCTAAAAAATTATCGATAAGTGCATCCGATATTTGGTCTGCAACTTTATCAGGATGTCCTTCCGAAACTGATTCGGATGTAAATAAGTATGGCATAGAGTTTTGTTTTAGAGGCGTGAAAATATCAAACTTCCTAAGAATAAAAATTACGATTACACCCAATACATGGCAATAAAAAAGACCCGCAAGAAGATGAAGTCTTGCGGGTCTTAATAAATTAGGTTATTGAATTGCTACGATATACTCATCTGTATTTTCTTTTGAATATCCGCCACTGCATCTCTGAATTCCTGGTCTGTATCTATTAGATTCTGAACAGCCTGACAAGAGTGAATAACAGTAGAGTGATCTCTTCCGCCAAAGTGTTTTCCAATAACCTTTAATGAATTTTTGGTATAGTTCTTTGCTAGGAACATAGATAGTTGACGCGCTTGAACAATCATTCTCTTTCTTGTCTTCTCGCGAAGCATGTCTACATTGACACTAAAGTAATCACAAACCGTTTTCTGAATGTAATCAATAGAAACTTCACGCGAAATACTCTTTACGAAATTTTTGATAATCTTCTTGGCCAGGTCTAAATCAACCTCCTTCTTATTTAATGATGCCTGAGCTAAAAGAGAAATTAAAGCAGCTTCTAATTCACGCACATTAGTATTTATATTATATGCCACAAACTCAACTACTTCTCTCGGAAGTTCAATGCCATCAGCATACATTTTTTTCTCCAGAATAGCTATGCGGGTTTCGAAGTCGGGAATTTGTAAATCTGCACTAAGTCCCCATTTAAATCTCGAGAGTAACCTTTCTTCCATACCTTCAAGGTCGCGTGGAGGACGATCAGTAGTCAACACTAACTGCTTACCATTTTGATGAAGGTGGTTGAAAATATGGAAGAAGATGTCCTGAGTCTTTTCCTTATTCCCAAAAAACTGAATATCATCCATCAACAAAACATCAATTAGTTGATAGAAATGAATAAAGTCGTTTACTGAATTATTCTTTACTGCATCAAAAAATTGGTTCGTGAACTTTTCACTTGACACATAAAGAACTGTCTTATTCGGGAAGTTAGCTTTCACTTCATTGCCAATTGCTTGCGCTAAGTGTGTTTTTCCTAAACCTACTCCCCCATAAATTACAAGCGGATTAAATGCAGTCCCACCTGGTTTTTGAGCAACCGCATACCCTGCACTACGTGCTAATCGATTACAATCTCCTTCTACAAAGGAGTCAAAATTGTAGCTCGCATTTAATTGAGGGTCAACGTTAATTTTTTTCAACCCCGGAATTACAAATGGGTTTTTTATTTGATTTCCGTTTAAAAAGTAAGGAAACCCAACTTCTGGGTTTTGATTGTTTCCTGAATTCTGATTGGGATAATCTACTGTTGATGGCAGATTGCCATTGGAAGAGTTTTCAACCACAATTCTATATTCTAATCTTGCATTAACTCCTAATTCTCGTTTGATAGTTTTTCTTAACAAGGCTACATAATGTTCCTCTAACCATTCGTAAAAAAACTGAGAAGGTACCTGAATAGTAAGAATGGTGCCATTCAGTTCCACCGGCTTAATAGGCTCAAACCACGTCTTAAAACTTTGTGCACTTACGTTGTCTTTGATAATTTCAAGACATTCATTCCAAACGCTGTTAGACGATTTTTCTTTCATGCTCACGGGGCTCTATTTAATGTGTACTAAAAATGTGTCTGTCAAAAAGTGTGACGTGAAAATGAGGAAAAGAAAGTTTACAAAAAAATTTTTCCGCTCTTGTTTTTCAACTATTTTTTGCAGGGTATCAAAAAATTTCTTTTAGGTGAAAAAGACGAGCGAACTCTTTCTTTTTTAGAAAATAAGTTTAACGTGCAACTAAACTTTCGAAATTAGTTTTGGATAGTCAGCTATCAAAATACCTTTTTTTTTCCGCTCAAAATAAAAGTCCAATCGTCCTAAATAAATTCCAGCCCAACCAACTTGATTCACCAAGACTTTGGCTCCGTCTGCATTTTTGAATTCCTCTGGTTTTGTAAAAAATGTATGCGTATGTCCGCCTAAAATCAAATCAATGTTCTGTGACTGATAGGCTAAGTCCATATCACTTACTTTCTTTTCATCGTATTTGTACCCAAGGTGGGAAAGACAAATCACTAAATCACAACCATGGTCGTACTTTAATAGTTTCGCAATCCTATTCGCATTTACTATTGGTTCATTGTATCTTACTCCACCATATAAAGCTTTCGGAACTAAACCGTTTAGTTCTATGCCCAAACCGAATACACCCACTTTAATATTATCAAACTGAAAAATTTTGTGGGTTTGAATTTTCCCTTCCATTGCTGTATCTCTAAAATCATAGTTACAATTCAAAAATGGAAACGATGCGTGCGGTAGTTGTTTTACAAATCCGTTAATACCGGCATCAAAATCATGGTTTCCTAAGGTTGAAGCATCATACCCCATTTCGCTCATTAGCTTGAATTCCAACTCCCCTCCATATTTATTAAAATATGGGGTGCCTTGAAAAATATCCCCGCTGTCAAGCAGCAAAATATTTTTTTCAACCTTTCGAATTTCATTTATCAAAACTGCGCGTTGGGCGAACCCTCCCAATCCCTGAAACTTTCCGCCATCCATTGGGAAAGATTCAATACGGCTATGTTGGTCGTTGGTGTGAAGTATCGTAACTCTCTTGGAATCGCCTTTTGCAAACGCCTCGAACGGGAATGTACTTGCTCCTAACAGCAAACCAACTGATAATGATTTTTGTATGAATGCCTTCCTTTTCATAATGTATCACTTAACCATTTGCACTCGCCCGTCAATTATACTTTTGATATGCTCCCCTTTTAAATTCATCTCTTTAAGTCCGTCAATAATAGCATCTCGGAGGCTCTTTGATAGAATCGATTTAGGGAGGTATGAAAGCATGTTGCAATTATCTCCACCTTGTGCCAAATAATCTGAAACAGCGATGGTATAGGTTGCATTCAGATTCAAGGGGATTCCTTGAATCTGAACATCCATTGATTTTCCATCTTTTATTTTATATCGAGCACCGCTTACTTGCCAACCACCTTTCGAGGCCATGTAATTGAAGAGGGTGTCAAGCGTCTTTCCATTCACTTGCATAATGTCAATCAAATTTTCAAAGGGCATGAGTTCAATTACTTTACCTAAAGTAATATTCCCTTTAGGTAAATTGGGTAAACGAATTCCTCCGTTATTTAGAAAGGTAAAGTCTACTTTCTGCTCACTATAATCTTTGCTCTTTTTCAAAACCAAATCACACATTAAATTACCTAAATCGCTTTCAGGAACTGATTTGGTTAGAATAGTATCTGAAATAGCGAGAACAATATTCATTTCCTTGTCGAGTGAATCTTTGTATGGCTTTATTATGGTCGAAAGTCTTGTGTCAACTGCAGAGCCGGGTTTAATGTTTTCCTCCTGAAAGCTGTATTGGGTAGCTACAAAATGCTTAGAGCACGAAGAAACGCCAAGGAGTAGAAAAAAAAGAAAAAAATTTCTCATGCTGATTTAACCTTGATATTCTCCATAAATAGCCCTAAGCGAATCAGCAATTTCTCCAAGGGTTGCATAACTTTCAACCGCTTCAACTACATAAGGCATGATGTTGCTTTCTTCCTTAGCCGCTTGTTTTATTCTACTCAAACATTCTTGAACCCTGCCATTATTTCTCTTTGCCCGAAGCTTTGCCAATTTTTCAGATTGAATTTTACGAATAGAGTCATCTATGCGCAAAAGTCCAGTGGGGATGGCTTCCTTTTCAACAAATTGATTAACACCTACAATAATTTTTTCTTTCGATTCTACCGATTGTTGGTAGCTGTATGAAGCCCGGGCAATTTCATTTTGCATGAACCCTTGTTCAATAGCCGAAACACTACCACCCATCTCATCAATTCGCTGAATGTATTTCCAAGCCGCTTCTTCTATTTGGTCTGTAAGGGTTTCGATAAAATAAGAGCCCGCAAGGGGATCAACAGTTTCAGCAACTCCACTTTCGTGACCTATAATTTGTTGGGTACGCAGCGCTACCTTTGCCGCTTCTTCCGTGGGCAAAGAAAGCGCTTCATCATATCCATTTGTATGCAGTGACTGTGTCCCACCCAATACTGCAGCAAGTGCCTGTAAGGTAACTCGGGAAATATTGTTCTTCGGTTGCTGTGCCGTAAGGGTACTGCCTCCGGTTTGAGTATGGAAGCGAAGCATTTGCGCCCGCACATCTGTAGCACCAAGCACTAAAGTAATCTTTGCCCACATTCTTCTCGCGGCTCTGAATTTAGCTATCTCTTCAAAAAAATTGTTGTGTGCGTTAAAGAAGAAAGAAAGTCGCTGACCAAACTGATTAATATCCAAACCCTTTTTTTGCGCGGCAATACAATAAGCTTTCCCGTTCGAAAGTGTGAAAGCAATTTCCTGCACCGCAGTTGAGCCTGCTTCTCGAATGTGGTACCCGGAAATGGAAATAGTATTCCACTTTGGTACTTCGGTGTTGCAATACTCAAAAATGTCAGTAATTATTTTCATGCTCGGCTTGGGCGGATAAATGTAGGTGCCACGTGCAGCATACTCTTTCAGAATGTCGTTTTGAATAGTGCCCGTTAGCTTTTTTAAATCCGCGCCCTGCTTCTTCGCAAGTGCTATATATAAGGAGAGCAAGATATAGGCTGTTGAATTAATGGTCATACTGGTGGACACTTCGTCCAGTTTAATTCCATTGAATAGTGTTTCCATGTCTTCCAATGAATCAATGGCAACTCCTACTTTTCCTACTTCCCCTTCTGAAAGTTCGTGGTCGCTATCGTAACCTATTTGCGTAGGCAGGTCGAAGGCTATACTTAAACCACTTACCCCTTGACTTAGTAAATAATGATAACGTTTGTTGCTTTCCTCGGCTGTGGAGAATCCAGCATATTGGCGCATGGTCCACAACTTACTTCGATACATCTCTGAATGCACTCCCCGTGTAAAAGGAAATTTCCCCGGCTCACCTACTTCATTTTTGCAGAGGGAATACACCCGTTGAATTTCTATTCCGCTGTCAGTGACAAACTTCTTCATGAGTCAAATATCAAATTTTCGAGAACAGATTTTTCATTCTAAAAGAGTTCCCTGCATTCTGCTTTTAAAAACTCTAACGCATGTTCTGTTGGAAGTGGAGCATTGGCGCTTTGAATCCCGGTAAAGAGTGCATTTATAAGTTGCCCGGCACTTGCGTCAGAAGGAAGTTGAGTGCCGATAAGATTGACGGTCTTGGCCATTTCTTCTTTGGCCTGCACGATAAGACCCCAAGCAGCAGAGGAAACATAAATTTGCTGTGAAAGGTTATGCTCAAACTCTTCTCTAATGTTTTTTACGATAGTATACTGCAACTCGCTGGAAAGCATATCGGGTGTTCTCACTCTTGATATAACCGTTACAAAATTGATACGCTCCAAAAAAAGCGTGAGGCGCTCATACGCTTGTAGTCGCAACAAAACAATCTCCTTGTCGCGTTTCATTTTAAACTCAATGGTTTTTTCAGTAGCCTCTTTCAGCATATACTTCGTCAGTAAATAATAGGCCGTAAGAAATACAATAAGCGCAGGTAGCGTGTATTTCAGGATTTCAAGAATGACAGTTACAATTTCCATAGATAAGATTTGCAATAATAACAGGGTGAATTGGTTTTAGTATTTCAAAAGTAAAATTAAGTCGTTGGATTGTCTTAATACTTTTCTTCGTCAATTCTCTTTTTGATTTTCTCCCAATAGTAGATGGCACTGTAATCCTTCTTTTCGTGCGCTTTGGTTATTTGCACATTGAGCACACCCATATACTTCTGTTTTAAAGGATGTCCATCAACAATCATATTCATGGTAGCAACCAGTTCTCTCTCTAAATTATAGTAAGCCCCTTTTGCCACAGCAAGATCTTGCACCAATCCGGTGAAATCGTGTTCGCAAAATCGCTGCATTATATTCGTGAATAAATCTTCTACTTTTTCCCCTGCCTTTTGATGGATTATCTCCAGTGCAGTAAGATATTTTCCATTTTTCGTCTGCAGATATTTCAAGCCAATGCTATCAAGCAGATCTTGTTTACAGTCAAACGAATCAATAAATATGCGATAGGAATACTGCTGTATGAATGGAAGCTTTCTTTCTACGCTATCCATTAAAAGACATGGATTATAGGACGGCTTTCTGGTTTGTGCCGGCACAGTTTGCGTGAGGCAGCTAAAAAAAATAAAAAAAAGAAGGCTGCTTTTTTGCATAAAGATGAAGGGCTGCCTTTTGAGCAGCCCTTGTATTTTTATTAATGTCCTTGAATGTATTCGTTCAAGTCGTCACTGCTGGAACTGAAGCTGAACACATTATTAACTTTGAAATAATTTTTCTGTTCGGTGCAATGGCTGTAAGCAAATTTGGCAAAATCAAGTTTGGTTTCTTCAAAGCCAAATACTTTGCAGATTTCTGAAATCTGGTTGGTGCTTAAACAATTGCTTGATGCGATTTGCTTGGCCGTTTTTAATTGTGTATCAGAAAACCCCTGACCTTTAATGGTGCTGAGAGCGCTCGAAAAATCTCCTGAACCCATTGGATAGCTTCCATTACATCCTACCTGCACAGGAGGAGTATTAACTTCTGTCTGATGAGTGGTAGTAGTGGTGGTGGTATGTGTAGTAGTAGTTTCTACAACAGGGTCGTTGATGGTTACATTCATGGTTACACCAGGAACATTAATCGAAGTATTAACTGAATTGGGGCTTGTAGTTTGGGTAGTAGTTTGGGTAACAGTAGTAGCTGCAGGCATAGGAGTTCCATAGCGAACAACGGTTACATTTTCGGGGGCTCTGTAGTTTTGTTGAATTGGAACCATCGAGAAATATTTGAGCGTAACCTTTCCGTTGTTTTTATCCCGTTTGATTTTGTAGGTGACATCCATCATAGCGCCATCTGCATCGGCCAGTTGCAGATAGTTCTTGTTTATTTCCGGAATGGTTTTGTCTTCGAAAATGATTTTGGCATTGTAATAAGGTTGAGGTAGATCCTCCATTCTTAAATTGGTTTGCGCCACGTTGTTCTGACGTTCGCCATTTAATATAAGGAAGAACTTGTCGCCATCTTCCGAAAAAACAGTGAGGTTGGCAGCAGGCTGAGGTTGTGCAGAAGCGGTAAAGATAAAGAGCAGGAGGCAGATGGGGGTGAGTAGTTTCTTTGTCATAATTATTTTGTTTGGGTGGTTCATTTCAAGAGCCGCGCCAAATTTCTACCAAAAATCGATTTTTACAAATTTTGGAAATCTTTTAGCGCTTGGGGAAATTAAGATGTTGTCTTCTTCAGATTGAGTCAACTAGACTTCGGCACCTGAATCAGAAGAAGGAAGACTGTCAGATATTACTTCCGGAACTTCTCCAATAGTGTTTTCATCAGGCTGTGGCAGTACATCTTTTAGCTTCGGCAGCTCGCTGGTGGAGTTCAGACCAAAGTAATCGAGGAAAGTTTGCGTTACTTTATATAAGATAGGTTTGCCGGGCATGTGTTCCAGACGACCAGAAATTTCAATCAGTTCTTTTTCCAGGAGCTTTTCTACCGAGTAATTGCAATCTACTCCACGTATTTTTTCACACTCTACTTTGGTGATAGGTCCACGGTAGGCAATAATGGAAAGTGTTTCGAGGGCGGCAGTAGACAGACGTTTCTTTTCCTTCTGCCCTATAAAGGCCGCTACGGTATTATGATATTCGGGTTTAGAGAAAAACTGATAGCCACCGCCTATTACACGTAACTCAAAGGCAAAAATATCACTTCTGAATTTTTCCTGCAGGTCGTTGAGAACGGCCTCTATCGTTTTGATATCAAGACCGGAATCAGGGAAGGCTTTGCCCATTGCACTTTTCAAATCATCTACAGTAACGGCTTGTTCGGAGCTGAAAACGAGGGCTTCGATATGTTGATGTAGATTTTCCAAGGCTGTATGCTAAGTGCTGAACGATTATTTGTCTTCCAGTGCCGCTGCTCCGCCCACAATTTCCAAAATTTCTTTGGTGATGGCGGCCTGACGTTCGCGGTTGTAAAGAATCTTTAAGCTGCGGATTAATTCATTCGCATTGTTGGTAGCCGAATCCATGGCCACCATACGCGCGCCATGCTCAGAGGCATTGGTATCGCAAAGGGCTTTGAAAAGCTGTGTATTCAGAATCTTTGGAACCAATTCTTCCAACAACTTTTCTTTCTCCGGTTCGAAAATGTAATCGGCCTTGGTCTTCACGGTTTTGCTGGCGGCTGTGGCAGCTACAGGCAGAAAACGCTCTAACATAAAACGCTGAGTAGCGGCATTTACAAACTTGGCATACACCAGTTCGATAACGTCATACTTCTCTTCGCTGAAAGCGGTCATCAAAATTTCAGAAATCTTTTGAGAACGCTCAAAAGTAAGACCTGCCATCAGGCTAACGTGGTGGGTAATGAATTGAAGGTCTTTATCTTTCTTGAAGAAGTCGTATCCCTTTTTTCCTACAGGAAGAATGGTAACCCCACCTTTCTTTTTCAGAGATGAATAGGTCTCATCTATCACCTTGCGGGCGGTCTTGATGAGGTTGTTGTTGAAGCCGCCTGCCAAACCTTTGTCGGAAGTGATGAGCACGATTAGCACATTCTTTGGCTCGCGCTGCTTGTTGAAGCTAAGCGAAGAACCTCCTTCCATACCGCTCATGATATTGCTGAGCATTTCGTTCAGCTTTTCGGAGTAGGGGCGCATTTGCAAAATACGGTCCTGCGCACGCTTCAATTTAGAAGCTGCTACCAGCTTCATTGCCTTGGTAATTTGCTGTGTGGTGTTCACACTCGCTATTCTTATTCTTACTTCCTTGAGGTTTGCCATGTCTTTTTAAAAATTGCGCGGCAAAAATAGAAGAATAAGGAAGAGAACCAAGCGGGCTTTGGTACAGAAAACAGAAGCCTATACGAGCCCCGATTGGGCATATTCGTCCAAAATCTGCCCCAAAATATTGGCAAACGTATAATCAGCCCGCTCGCTTAGGTCAATTCCCTTTAAATATTGTCCTTCATAAAGGGTCAGCTCATTGGCAGCCTCGGGAATGTGGACCAGGAACACAAACTTGGTATTGGGCCGGGCCTCGTTCGGGCTTTCGAAGGTTTTGTAGAGGCTGTACTTATCTATATGGATGTTCAGTTCTTCTTTCAGTTCGCGCACCAGGGCTTGTTCGGGTGTTTCGCCTGCTTCTACATGGCCGCCAAACAAATCCCAATGGTTGGGGAAGGAGATTTCGGGTTTGTTATCGCGCAGGTAAATGAGCAACTGATGGTTTCGGTCGAAGAGCAGGGCGGTGGCTATGCGGGTCATGGGTTTTATCCTTCAAAAATAGCCATTCGCTTTTTTGTATTGATTGAAAAATACTGGATTTAGTTTTTCAATTCATCTGGTAATGCAAAAAGATGAACAAAATCCCTATAAGAGAATGCACTTAGAATTTTGTATAGTGAAAATTTATCTGTGGAGGTGGGCTGGGGAGTTATTCTTTACCAGCATTATCCTCTTTAAACAGGTCTTTTTCTTCCACTACTTTTACCGCGCTGCCGTCTTTCAGCGTTTTGGAGATAAGTTTGAAAGGAGCCTTCACCACGCTTTCGTCTTCGTTTAAGCCGGAGATGATTTCCATGTAACTCGCATCCTGAATGCCGGTCTTCACCGGCTTAGCAACTACTTTTCCTTTTTCGGTTACGAACACAATTTCCTGCAATTCTTTTTTAGTGCCCGCTGCTGCTTTCTCGGCTTTTTTTGTTTTGGCAAAGTCAGTATCTTTTTCTTTCAAATCTTTTTCCTCGCGGGTGGTCACCGACTGAATAGGCACTGTGAGCACATTATCGCGAGATTCGGTTTTAATATCAACCGTGGCGCTCATGCCCGGACGGAAAGGAAATTTCTTGCCGAGTTCGGGTTTAATCAAATCGGTGTATGATTCTTTCAACAGCTTTATTTTAACCGTAAAATTGGTAGCCTGGGAAGTGCTGATAACCTGATTGATGGTGTTGGTGGCAGAGTAAGAAACCTGGCTAACTACGCCTTTAAATTTTTTGTTGACGTAAGCATCCACTTCAATATCGGCTGTGTCGCCCAGCGAAATGCGCAGCACATCATTTTCGTTTACATCTACTTCCGCCTGCATATTGTTGAGGTCAGCAATGCGGATGATTTCAGTACCAGCCATCTGCGCGGTTCCAACTACACGCTCACCCAGCTTTACGTTTACTAGTGAAACGATGCCATCTATAGGCGCGGTAATGTTTGTCTTCTTCAAATTGTCATGGGCTTGTTTCAACTGTGCTTCGGCACTGCTTACGCTGAATGAAGCTGCGTTCACCTGCTCCAAGGAAGTTTGATAGTTGGCATTGGCTTGGTCGTATTGCAATTTCGAAGCTTCAAATTCAGCATCGGCAATTACATTCTCGTTATGCAATTTCTCGTTGCGTTCAAGAGTGCGCTTGGCTTGGTCAAAGGCCACTTTTGCTTGAATAGAAGTTGCCTTTGCACTCGCTAAATTTGCTTTGAACTGATTCATACCCGCAGTAGCCTGTGTTACAATGGCTTCGTATATGGCTGGGTTTACTATCGCCATCAGTTTCCCTTTTCTTACAGAATCACCTTCATGCACATTCAACTGAATTACTTCACCCGAAACTTCAGAACTCAACTTCACTTCCGTTTGCGGCACCACTTTGCCACTGGCTGTTACGGTTTCTACCAACGAACGTTTAGCTACCTTCTCAACCGCCACCTGCAACACATCGCCCTGACCAAACCATCCGAGTTTTTTTCCGGCAACAGCAATTACAAGCAGGATTGCCAATCCAATTCCTAACCAAACTAAAACTTTGTTGTTCTTCATATTTTCTATTCCGGTTAACTAGTTATCCAGTTTCAAAGGTTTGCCTTGATAGAAATCAAGCACCTTTAAACGGAAAACATACGTGTATTTCGATTTAATTTTTTCCGATTCGGCAATTGCCAGATTGTTCTTCGCTTGTTGAAACTCATAGCTGCCCAACATGCCGGCACCGAATCTCTTCTCTAAAGCCTGGAATGATTTATCCGCTGCCTGCACACTTTTATCATTCGCCACATAACTCTGCACTGCTGCTTTGGCGTTAGTATAAGCCTGTTCAATATCACTGCGCAATTGATTTTTTGTTCCGTCTAACTGCAACTCGCGAATCTGCATTTGCAATCTTGCGTTTTGAATGTTCGTTACCCGTTGCCATTTGTTAAATAGCGGAATACTCATTTGCACACCTATTACCTTTCTGAAATTATCCTTCAACTGATTGTCAAATGGTTTGAGCCCGACATCTGTTGATGTAGGAATCGGAATACCTAAAAAAGTATCCACCTTAGTTTCATATCTTCTATCCTGACTCGAATATCCGGAACTCAAACTTGCGTAAACAGCAATGGTTGGGCTAAGCGCTCCTATCGAAATTTTGCGTGAGGCGTTGGCGCTTTTCAATCGCGCCTCGGCACTCATAATGCTTGGCTGATTAGCTAGTGCATACTCGAAAATGGATACGGAAGAAAGCGAAGCCACATCGGCTATGTTATCAAACTTCAGCTCGGGAGTTTCCACATCAAACTTCTCATCGGCTATCTGCAACAACTGACGAAGCTGAAGCAAGCCCAAATCAATCGAACTCTTGGCGTTAACCACATTCACTTCATCGCGTGCTAACTGCGCATCTACTTCAAATGCAGAAGTTTCGGGTAAAGTACCTGCTTTTATTTTCGAAGCCACTGTAGTCTTCTGCGCTTCGGTCAATTGCTTTTGCTTGGTCGCTACTGTCAGAATTTCTTTGTTCAGCAAAACCTGCAAATAGGCGGATGCCACTGACAGGGCAATATTGCGCTTAGCGTTTTCGTAATCCATTTTCGAAGCGAGCAATTCATACTTCGTGCGCTCTACATTAAATATCTGCTGCAAACCGGTAAACACAGGCAAGGTTCCTTGCAAAGAAGCAGAAGCTTGTTGCGCATTACCGGAAGTAAAGGTGTAAGTCTGCGGGTTGATACTGTTTCCGTAGTTGCTGTTGAAATTGATATTTCCCTCAATGGTAGGAAGAAAATTCAACTTGCTCTGCAAGTGGTCGTTCGAATAAATGTTGGAAGTAACATCTGCTTGTTTCACCTGTATATTGTTCTGCAATGCATAATCAATACACTTTTCCAAAGTCCATTTATCGGCTGTTTGAGCGAAGGAAATTTGAGCGAAAAAAAACAGCGCGGTTATAACAGAAAGGCGCAAAATATTCACGGGTCTAAAATTTGAGTGCGCTAAAGTAAACGAATTGATGAAACAGAAATTTTACTTTAAACCCAAGTGTTTCTGCAAACGACTCTTCTGCCGTAAATGATGGCGGAAGTGAATATTGCAAAGCTGAATCCACTCAGCCGTATTCAGCCAACCGAGGAAAGGATGCCGGGTCTTCAAAGCAGGGTCGCTATCGGGAATGCGCTGAATATAGGTTGCCGCCATTTTCTTTATCTCTTCCAACTTCCCTATCAACTGCTCCAGCGATTCAGGTTGTTTGGGAATAACCGCTACCTGCTGAGGCATTTCATATTTCACCTGAGGCATCATCCCAAAAGTAAAGATTAGGTGAGCACCAAGTTTTTTACCCATCCCTTTTTCTGTACCTTCTTTATTCAGGCACTTTTCCGCATTCTTAAAGAAAAAACCTTTCGATGCCATCCATAGATGAATTCCCACCTGCCCCAGGCTCCATTCTTTCTCCGATGGCTTCTCAATTACCTTTTCCCATGGTGTTCGTTTGAACTCCGAAATCCAGTAATCAATTATTTCGTTCGTTTGGTTTTCTAGTTTTTGAAGGTTCATAGTTCAGAGGTTATGGCGCCAAGATAAATAAATATGAATCTGCCTAAGCATCGAAAATCTACGCGATAAGTTTAAACTTGTGCTATGTATTCTAAAGAAGAACAGCAACACCTTAACCATCTTTCGCAACAACTCCTTAAACCGGAATCTGATTTTTCTGAAGAAGATAAAGTCACCGCTCTTCGCAAAGTCATCAACTATCACGACTGGCGCTATTATGTTTTAAGTGAACCCATCATTACCGATTTCGATTACGATGCTCTTTTCAAACAACTCAAGCAACTCGAAGCACAGCATCCAAATCTCATAACCGAAGACTCCCCCACTCAACGTGTAGCCCGCGCACTCACCGATGAATTTGAATCAGTCTCGCATTTAGCTTCGATGCTTTCGCTCGAGAATTCTTACAACCTTGCCGACATTGAAGAGTTCCATAAAAGAGTAACTGGCCTCACCAACACCACCGAAATTGAATATTGCGTAGAACCGAAATTTGACGGAGCAAGTATTGCATTGGTATATGAAAACGATATGCTCGTTCGCGCTGCCACCCGTGGCGATGGAACGGTGGGTGAAGACATCACCAACAATGCCAAGGCCATTCCATCCATTCCGCTTTCCGCTCCCTTTTCAAAATTCGGAATTTATAAAGTGGAGCTGCGGGGCGAGGTCATTATCACCAAAGAAACTTTCGAACGCAAAAATGCCGAGCGCATAGCCAAGGGCGAAAAGGTTTTTCAGAATTCACGCAACACAGCCTCCGGTTCCCTGCGCATGAAAGACCCGAACGAAGTGGCACAGCGCGGGCTCGAAGCCGTTCTCTATCACATCAGCTTTGCAGAAGATAAGGACGGAAAAAATCTCATCGCCAATAAATTGCAATCGCATTTCGGCAATATCGAAATGCTTTATCAATGCGGTTTCAAAACTCCGTTGAAAGAATTGAAAGTTTGCAAAGGCGCTATAGAAGTGGACGACTTCATCAACACCTGGGACGCCAAGCGCCTGACCTTTAATATCGAAACCGATGGCATGGTGGTGAAGGTAAACTCACTGAAAATGCAGGAGCAATGCGGCAGCACTTCGCATCACCCTAAATGGGCTATTGCCTATAAATTTGCCGCCAAACAGGCGCAGAGCAAATTGATAGATGTAGAGTTTCAGGTCGGGCGAACCGGAGCCATCACCCCTGTGGCAAAGATTGAACCGGTGCCTTTGGCGGGTGTAACTATTTCGTCTATCTCGCTGCACAACGAAGGATTTATTTTAGAAAAAGATTTATTGCTGGGCGATACCGTGATTGTAGAACGCGCGGGCGAAGTCATTCCCTACATCGTTGGTTCGGTGCCTGATTTGCGCAATGGCAGCGAAGTCAAAATTAATTTTCCGCGCACCTGCCCTTCGTGCAATTCGCCTTTGGTAAAACCCGAAGAAGATGCGATTTGGCGTTGCGACAATGTGGACTGCCCCGCGCAAACCGAAGAGCGTGCCATTCACTTCGTCAGCAAAGATGCGATGGATATTGACGGCTGTGGAAGCTCCACCATCATCGAATTTATTCAGCGCGGCTTTATCAAAAACATCGAAGACCTCTATCGTTTACCTTACGATGAAATTCTGAAGCTCGAAGGCTGGAAAGAAAAAAGCGTAAGCAACCTACATGCGGGCATCGAAGATTCCAAGAGCCGTCCTCTCTGGCGTTTGCTCAATGCGCTCGGCATTCGACATGTAGGCGTCACTACTTCAAAAGATATTTCAAGCCATATCCAAACCATTTTTGATTTAGAGAAATTGAGCGTGGATGATTTGACGAACATTGAAGGCATTGGCCCAAAGGTAGCGCATAGCATTTTCGATTTCTTTCAAAACCAAAGCAATATTCAGCTGCTCACCGAGTTGAAAAACTTTGGCGTGAACACTGATAACCGCCCCGAAGATGCTCTCTCTAAAAACAACAAACTCGAAGGCAAAACTTTTCTCTTCACGGGCTCCTTACAACAATTTACCCGCGACCGCGCCAAACAACTGGTAGAAGAAAACGGAGGCAAACTATTGAGCAGCGTTTCCGCCAACCTCAATTATTTAGTGGTAGGCGAAGATGCCGGCAGCAAACTTTCTAAGGCAAAAAAGATTCCTTCGATTGTGGTGTTGACGGAAGAAGAGTTTTTGAAGATGGTGGAGTAAATCATTTTTAGGGCTATTACTACCTAACCAAATTTAATGGCGCTGTTGTTTGTCTTTTGACCAACGACTAATCCGCATCATTTTTTCAACTTCACTTCGCCATCTCCACCAGTTCCAGCATACTTATTCTACTGCTCCATAAAAGCAAATTGCTGTTTCAGCGAAGTCAACTCCTCACGTTTATGACAAGTCATAATACACGAGTTTGCGCGGTTAGGCGGGAAAAATGATTTTTTAACGCCAAAACTCACCTATTCTTGTTTTTTGGGTCCTTTTGTATCAAAGGAAAGGACATAGATGTTTTGAAATCAAAACGGCTTCTGTACGGATGTACATCGGGTGTTCTGAAATCAAAACGGCTTCTGTACGGATGTACATTGGGTGTTCTGAAATCAAAACGGCCTTTGCACGGATGTAAATCGGGCGTTCTGAAATCAAAACGGCCTTTGTACGGATGTACATCGGGTGTTCTGAAATCAAAACGGCTTTTGTACGGATGTACATCGGGCGTTCTGAAATCAAACGCACTTTGTACGGATGTACATCGGGTGTTCTGAAATTAAACGGTCTTTGTACGGATGTACATTGGGCGTTTTGAAATCAAAACGGCTTCTGTACGGATTTACATCGGGCGTTCTGAAATAAAACGGCTTCTATACGGATGTACATCGGGCGTTCTGAAATCAAAACGGGCTTTGTACGGATTTACATCGGGTATTCTAAAATCGGCCCTACGCTCGCTGGGTAAGCCTTGTCTGGTCTTGGGTAAAGATCTAAATTCGGTCCGCAAAGCCTTCGGCTTTCTAGCTGTTAAGGATGATTAAACCAAAATCAATTCCACAAGTTCTTCCACATTCCAAGCTGGAAAATAAATGGGGCAACAGAAACTTAAAGGTAAGGTAAAGAAACTCGTAATGCGGGCCGCTTATTTGCGAATCAAAGCGCCCAATTCGCTTTCATATTTATTCATCAGGCGGCTCATGGCTTTTTCGATTTCGGCATCGGTAAGGGTCTTGTCGGGATGTTGAAAAACAAAACTTACAGCATAGCTCTTCTTGCCCTTTTCCATTTTGTCGCCTTTGTAAACATCAAAAAGCGAAACCTCCTGCAATAGTTTTTTCGACTCTGCTTCAGCAATTTTCTGAATGGCCGCGAACTGCAAATCTTCATTCACCACCAAGGCAAGGTCTCTGCGCACCGAAGGAAATTTAGGCAACTCCGTAAAAGAAGTATTGGCGAACTGCGATTTTTCGAGCAGATAATCCCAGTTGAGGTCAGCATAGAACACATCATTCTTAATGTCAAACTTCGACAAAACATTTTTCGAAACACTGCCAAGTAAGGCCACTTGCGTGCCTTCGGTTTTCAATTTCAAACTAAAACCAAATGGATTTTGTTCCGTTGTTTCTGTTTCAAAATGACGATGTCCCAAACGTTGCAACACATTCATCACAAAACTTTTCAAATGATAGAAGCTAAATGAAGTCCCTTTGCTTAGCCAATTATCCTCTGCACTTTTACCCGTAAGTAATAAAGTAAGGTGGCGCTGTTGCAGATACGCATCGGCTTGCTTATGATAGGTGCTTCCAAATTCAAACAAGCGTAAATCGGTGGCCTTGCGGTTTTGATTATAGGCCACCACTTCCAATGCCGAATACAAGATGGACGTCCGCATAGAATCCAATTCAACTGTCTGGCTATTCAGCAATTTAATTTGCTGCTTCTGCAAGACTTCATCTTCTTCAAACTTCGACTGGGTCACCGAGTTCGTCCATATTTCATGGAAGCCCGCCCCGCACAAAATATCGGCTACCGCATTTTCCACTTTCTGCGCATTTACTTTTGGTGTAAGCGGCAGGCTCGATTTCAAATGTTTTGGAAGCGTAAAACTGTTGTAACCAAGTATGCGGATAATTTCCTCCACTACATCGGCCTCCCGTTTCACATCAGTTTTAAAAGCAGGAACCAGCAGGTGCAATTCATCGCCCTCTTCCTTTTCAACTTTTATTTCGAGATGCTCTAAAATTTTCTCAACGGTTTCGTTGGTAATAAAAAAGCCAGCCAGGCGAATCATTCTATCGAACGAAACCGGAAAACGCCAGCCTTCAATCTTGTGAGGATAAACATCCACGATTTCGGAAGAAACTTCTCCGCCACAAATTTCGGTAATCAACAATGCTGCACGTTTCAATGCCTCCACAGTAATGTTCGGGTCGGTGCCTTTTTCAAAGTGTGTGGCTGAATCGGTGCGAAGGTTTAAGCGAGTGGCCGTTTTTCGAACAGAGATGGAAGAAAAGCAGGCGCTTTCGAGGAAAATATTTTTGGTGGCAGAGGTAACGCCACTTTCAAATCCGCCAAAAACTCCCGCAATGCAAATAGGTTCTTCAGCATCACAAATCATCAAATCATTAGCACCGAGTTTTACTTCTTTCGCATCCAGCGTTTTAAAAGTGGTTCCTGCGATAGCTTTCTTCACTATTACTTTGCCACCTTTAATTTTATCTGCATCAAAAGCATGGAGCGGCTGTCCGTATTCGTGCAACACGAAATTGGTTGCATCCACCACGTTGTTGATACTTCGAACACCAATCGCGCTCAACTTATTCTTCAACCAATCGGGAGAATCTTTTACGGTAATACTAGAGATGTTTACACCCGAATAACGCAAGCATGCTTCGGTGTCTTTTACTTCCACCTCAAGGTTAGATTTTGAATTGGAGGCTTTAAACTTGCTTGTATCTGGCTTAGTGAAATGAACCTTCGCTCTATAGGCGACATGCAACGCAGCCACCACATCGCGCGCAACACCTATGTGCGAATTCGCATCGCCACGATTGGGTGTTAAACCAATTTCGAAAACAAAATCCTTTTCTACTTTGAAATAATCCGCAGCTTTTGTTCCCACTATTGCGGCAGCATCTAAAACCATAATGCCTGCGTGGCTTTCGCTCAAACCAATTTCATCTTCGGCACAAATCATACCGAAACTTTCTACCCCGCGAATCTTCGCTTTTTTAATCTGTAGTTTCTCCCCTATGGAAGGATATAGCGTAGAACCTACTAAGGCCACGACTACTTTTTGTCCGGCAGCTACATTCGGTGCGCCACAAACAATCTGTAATAACTCCGCACTGCCAACATCTACTTTCGTTACCGAAAGTTTATCGGCATCGGGATGCTTTGAACATTCTTTCACTTCGCCAATCACCACACCCTCCAAACCTCCTTTAATAGTTTCGAAAGGAACAATATCCTCTACTTCCAAACCTACTCCTGTAAGCACTTCGCCTAAATCATTTGGCGTAAGATTGAAATCGACATAATTCTTTAACCAATTGTATGAAATCTTCATGCGGCAAATATAAAATTAGAAGAATACTCATGGGGCATCTGCACTATGTCTGAACGATTTCTATCAAACCTTTCCCGGGTCTGCCCGTAGACATTCAAAAGACTCTTGAATACAAATTCTTCAAAAATGCGTTAGTTTTACATTGTATTCAGCATTTGGCACAGTCATTGAAAATAGCAACACCAAAAAGAACTACATGAAAAAAGGTTTCATCTCTGCATTAATCATTGCCCTGGCATTTTCAGCTTTTGCTCAATCTGAAAAAAAGGGATTAGAAAAATTTATTGGTGAAAAATCTTTGCCGGACATTTCTCTGTCGGATATAAACGGCAAAAACGTGAATGTGTCTGATATTGGCAAAAGAGGGAAAATTACCATCCTTAGCTTTTGGGCAACTTGGTGTGTACCTTGCAAAAAGGAACTCACTAATATGGCCGATATCTATGACGATTGGAAAAAGAAATATAATGTACAAATTGTAGCTATTTCAATTGACGATTCGCGTAGCAGCACAAAGGTGAAGCCAACGGTTGATGGACAACGATGGGAATATGAGGTGTTGCTCGATGTAAATCAGGATTTGAAGCGCCAAATGAATATCCAAAGCGTTCCATTTACGGTTGTGGTAGATGCCAAAGGCAAAATTGCTTTCACGCATTCAGGCTATGTGGATGGCGATGAATTTGTGCTGGAAGAAGAACTTCAAAAGTTAGCGAAACAGTAAGGCATTTCTTAGCTTTACCCAATCTTCCTTTCCCGCTTGTGGGTTTGGTGTAGTATTGATAACATAATAACGGCTCAGGGTTGATAAGTTCTATTGGCAGAAGCAAGGGAAAGGGGTTCCTGTTTGTACAAGGAATTTATCTTTGGCGGTATATTAATACCAACAAACCTGGCATGAAAAAAATTTCGATAACGCTCATGTTGCTATGCTTTATAGTGATAGGATTTTCGCAAGTATTATTTTATGAGACTTTTGACAATATCCCGGGACCTACCTCAGGTGGACCTGGAACTTTCACCTTCCCTCCGGCATGGACCTTGGTTGATGTAGATAGTCTGACACCCGAATCATCGGTAGCATTTGTTACTGATGCCTGGATAAGAAGGGAAGACTTTAATGAAACTATTACAGATACTGCTGCTTTCAGTAACTCCTGGTATGTTCCTGCCGGTCGGGCTGATGACTGGATGTGGACACCGCCTATTTCTATTCCTAATTCACCAAATGGTCGACTGTCGTGGAGGGCTGTTGTGTATGATGTAGATTCACCGGATGGTTATCAGGTGCGAATAATGGTTGACCCAAATGTGCCGAATGGCTCACGAGGGAACTTGGGTAATATGGTGGATAGTTCAACCGTTTTATTTTCTGTTCCTGCAGAAAATGCGGTATGGACTCCCCACACGGTCTCTCTGGCGGCTTATGCCAATAAAACCGTACGCATTGCTTACAGAAACAATTCGTTTGATGATTATCTTTTGTTGATTGATGATGTAAAAGTAGACGTTCTTAGTCCGGATGACGTGGGTGTTGAAGGCATCCAACAATATCCCGATGAATATGTCAAAACGCCTTCTTCCCAAATCCATGCTTTCTCAAATTTAGGGGCTACCATCAAAAATTATGGTACCACGAATGTTTCGGGAGCGTATTTGCAAATGGAAGTTTATCGGGATGGGGTGAGGGTGTCTTCTACAAATTCTAATCCGGTTGGGTCGCTTACTCCAGGTTCGTCTACCAACGTTATTGTACCACAAGCCTATACACCAACCGGTGATGGGGTGTACCTAATAAAATATGTGGCTAAATTTCAGGGAACCGATTTGAATCATGCCAATGATACCTCTGCTTCTTCTACCATCAGCATTGCTGATTCCACTTATGCCCGTGACAATGATCAGGTAGTAGGCTCGGTTGGTGTAGGTGCACTTACTGGCGATGGCGTGTATGCCAGTTATTTTGAAATTCACGAAAACACCCTGCTTACTTCAGTTTCCTATTACCTTACCGAAGGGGGAACTTATAACGACAACCGGACCCGCCTGAAAATTTTTGGGTATGACAGGTTTACTGATTTGCCGGGTGAACTATTATACACTTCGCCTGATTATTCTTACAACGCTACCGATTCGGCTAATGGAGTTTTGGTAACTATGTCTGTGTATCCGCCAATACAGGTAGCTGCAGGCAGAAAAATTTATGTAGGAGTGGAAGAGCATGGTGCCTCTACCATGACACTAGGCGCTGCTTTTGGATCTTTTACCCCTAATACTTCTCGAAAATACTGGGGCACTAATACCTCCTGGGATGCTATTGAAAACTTTGGAGCCGGCTATCAGCGCGCTTTATTTATTCGCCCGAACTTCGGGTCAACCGACTGTCCGTTTATAACCAGCAACAGTACCGCAGTGACATGTAGCGGCTTGGGTTCGGCAGAGTTAACAGTTAGCGCAGGGGTTTCCCCGTATAGTTTTAATTGGAGCAATGGCTCTGATTCAACCAGTATTCAGAATGTAGCTGCGGGTTATTATCGATATACAGTTACTGCCGGCACTTGTGTAAGAACAGATAGTGTATCGATAGCTGATGATACTTATGCATTAAACGTTAGCGGCACAACAATCAATGCCAGCACTGCTAACGCTACTGATGGTGCAATTAATGTGAGCGTTAGTGGTGGTGTGCCTCCTTATATTACTTCTCCTTCTGACCTTACTGCTTTAAGTCCGGGGCAATATATTGTGACAGTAACTGACAGCAACCTTTGCACCAAGACCGATACGTTTACTGTAAGTTTTGCCAATACTATTGCTCAGCTTTCGCCTCTTAGCTCATGGCAGGTGTATCCAAATCCGTTTAGTGAAACTTTACAGTTTTCATTTTTAGGAGTAGCTACAAATACCCAATACACGCTGGAAATAGTAGATGCACTTGGCCGAATTGTATATGCGGATAAAATAGTTGCTTCCGGTTTTTCAATAGAAACCTCCAACTGGCAATCGGGTGTCTATTCCCTTCGATTAACTGCGGTTGGCGAAACTATTACCCGAAAATTGGTTCTGCAGAGGTAGAAAAAAAGGAGTTGTAGCCTATTGATTGGTGGTTTTTGCCATTTCATACACGCATTGGGCCAATAGTTCATAGCCGCTGCTTTTGAAGTGTCCATCGCTCGGCCAATAAATACTTTGCCAGTTGTCTTTAGTAATCCCGCGATGGAACAAATAGGGCAGTTCATCTGTACATCGAATATTTTTTTCACGGCAGTGGGCAATCATGCGTTTCATTTGATATTCCTGAGGTCGCTGAATATCCGGGTAAAAAGGGTGAAACACCACCGCAAAAGGAAGGTGATGAATGTTGCAATACATTTGAAAACTATCGATAGCACCACACATCGCATTTTCTGCCTGGATCACCTCTTGCCGGTAGTTTTTTTGGGGAATAAAGTTGAAGTCGTAATGAAGCACATCATGCACTATCAGCCGCACTAATAAACTGTGGGCATAAAAAAATTCGAACCAAGGCCCACTTTTATATTGCAAATGGTCATCGTCCACAAATCGCTCGAAACCACCCCGCGTTAAATATTCCGGAATATCGGAGGGATTACAGGTGAGTACCACCGTGCCGGGTTTATATTTTGGTGCCAAAGCCAACAATAATTTGTAGGCAAAAAACACATCGGAGCCGCCAATGCCCCCATTGATTACTTGCGTTTGCGAATCGCCATGTTGCCTAAAAAGCGATTCTAAAATGCGCGGATAAGCACTATCGGGTGGAGCCCCTACACCTTCTGCATAACTATCGCCCAATATCAAAAGCCGATTTTCTTCTTTACTAAGGCGAAAGGCTTTCTCCTTCAACCCATCTTCGTTGGCAGTCCATGAATCGGTAAATTCATTTCTTTTCAATAGACGTGTTTCGCTCGGGCGATAGCGATGGGTCCATCCCCTGTTATCGGTTTGGAAAGGCGAAGTGTAGCCACCTGCTCCGGTTCGTTCATTGTAGGAAAGATAAACGCCTTTTAAGCGACAGGCCATTTCTGCTATACCAAAACTTAGCGCCAGCGCAACCACCAATAGCAGTAGATTTTTCTTCATACAATAGGGTCTATTTTTTGACTCTACGAAAATAGAAAAGGGCGTGTGGATAGCGAAGTAACTCCATCCGTTCTGTAGCACTTACCTAAAACATGCAGGAGGACACAAAAAAACCTGAAACTCGGATCTTTTTGATGCTTGCACCTATAGCTGCATGCAGTTCGGTGAATGGGAATGTGCGTTGCTTGTATCTAAAGGTAGGTAGGGTGAATGTAGTTGTATGTTTAGTTGACCCAAATGCAGGTTGAGTGTATGTAAGTGTAAGTTGGGCTACCTTCATGGTAGGTTGAGTGCATTTAAGAGGCGGTTGAGTGATGCAAATGAAACTTTGAGTGAATCAATTAGTAAGTAGGGCTATCGTTATCGGAAACCCGCCCGACTAATTTTTAAAGTAAAGCACATGCAAAAATTAAGTAAATAAGAAGCCAGCAGCCGGCTATTACTTTCAAATGGACGCAAGTTATGGATAACCGCCAAACTAAAGGAACTGAAACCGGACCAAGATCTTGAATTGACCATGGAAGAGTGGACAAAGAGTTATTCGCCAACCCGAATAGCCAAGGCTGTGGGCAAAGCGCATAAAAGAATATACAATTCGGGAGACACGGCATTACGCACGGCTGGAAACTGCAAAGAATAAGTTGAGGGAGATGAAAATTATTGGGGTGCGACTGTGGTGGTGTCGCTTAGCCAAGGAGCCAGATTTTCGAAAATAGTTTGCGCCATCATTTCGTAACCCCGCGCGTTATGGTGCCCGTCCATAACCCAGTAATAGGCAAAAGGGTCGGCCTGTTTATTGTTTAAATAAGAGCGGTAGGCCGGCAAAAGGTCAAGCACTTGTAGCGTGGTGTCTGCTTGCAGTTGATGCAGCAAAGGCGAAAAATTGTAGGAATAGCGGTTGTCTTTCACTTCATATTTATCGGGCCGAAGAACCACCGCCAGGCGAATATGATTTTGGCGACATAAAGCGGCAAACTGCTTAAACAAATCTATTGTTTTGGCATTTACTTCCGCCTCCTGTTCCTCGCTCATTTTATTTTTCACCAGTAGTTCGTTGTAGCCCGCCAGCCTAAAAAAAACACGGCTTACATAGCTGATGGCATACAGGGGCTCCCACCACGGAGCCGCAAAATATTTTACCGAACCATCCTTTTGAAACCGCTCCATGCCTCCGCGCAGAGCAATATCGGTATTCATATCGTTGCTGCCAATGGCTTCAATAATCATATCGGGTTTATAAACCAACAGGCAATCGCGAAGTACCACATAATTATTAAAAGGGTCGCTGCCGCAAACTCCCGCGTTGAACACCGAAAAGCCTGTGTCACGAGCCAGCAGTTTTTGCCTTAACAACGCAACGTAACTGGAGTCGTTTGGGGCGCCATCACCTTCGGTAAAGGAATCGCCCATAGTCAATATCCGTTTTTCGTTTTGTTTTTTAGCCGTAGGCCATTCGCTGTCGGGCAACCCTTTTGAATTGGTAGGTCGCCAAAAAGAAAACTCGGGCTTGGTGAGCCAGTGTTCTTTTTGTGTAGCGGGCCACAAGTGGTAATAGGTTTTATCCGAAGCGTTGAAGGGGCTGCTATAAACGCCACTATCTTTTTCGGTTTGTGTAAACAGTTGGCCGCTAAAGCCCAAAAATATTTCGGCAATCAGTAGCGAAAAAACCAGGGAAGTAAAAATCAAAAACGCTTTCTGTATTTTTTCGAACGAACCTTTTTGTAAAAAAGCAACGAAGCAAACTGCACCCACTAACCATACATATACATAGACCGCCAGATGCGTATGCCATTGAATAAAATGCAACCCTACTTGTTTGAACCAATAGTATTCCCACAATAGATAGGCGGTAAAAGGCAACAACAATATTAGCCTGATGGGTATTTTAATAACCACATTTTGATGCACAAAATCGAAAGGTTTGCCCACGGTTAATTTTAAATGGATTCGAACTTATGCAAATTGGTTCTCAGCCATCATTTCTTCCAGCTCTGGAAAAGTTGAAACAAAATTTTCTTCCCGACTGTTGTCTACTGCCTTTACCCAATGCTGAAATTCCTTTTGGGCGTTGCCCTCAGCCGACTGCATGTAAGTAATCACTGACCGAATATGATTTTTGATATTAGCCGAATCAGGCAATGTGTTCAAATAGCTGCGCTCTAACTCTTCAAATTGCTGAACAGCTTTTTGTTTGAGAGCCGGGGTAAGATTGGTGATATTGAAATATTCGGGGCTGAAGAGCAGATACAAATTCATGCGTTCGGGCAACACCAATTGCTGCTCTACCAAATATTTATAAAACGAGGGAATATGGAGCACATTAAAAATACTCACGGTGGCATTCACCCCAAAAATGACCGAAGGGCATTGCTGCTTCACCATGCGAATATTTTCTTCAATCGTTTTCCATCGTTGTCCTTTGCGTTGATAATCGCCCCGCTCGTCCATGCCATCTAGGCTGGCCCACACATCTACCTTCTTAAATTTATTCCATAGCTCCACCACGTTATATTGTTTGTAGCGAAGAGTAGAAAAATTGGTGTTGTAACTAAGGGCCACATCTGTTTTGCCAATAGCAATAAGGTGTTCCAATGTTTGATAGTGTTCATCCATAAACAAAGGCTCGCCTCCTGCAAAATGCAGCCGCTTCACTTCGGGCAATAACGATTGATAGGATTGCCAGAATGCAAGTTCATCATTGGCTACTTTATTTTCTTTGGAAGTAAGCGGGGCTAACCTTCCCGCGCGTCCAATTTTTTTCTCTTCATCATACCACAAAGTGCTGTAGTCGCTGTCGCATATCCTGCATTTGTAATTGCATTTGTTCGAAAACCGAATATCAATCACAGGCACACTCAACTTCTTAAAAGTACCATCGGCTAAGGTGGCGGTGATTCTTGGGTACTCGTTTTTAAAGTCGCGGTTATACTGCATTCGCTCGCTAAACTTGCCCACCTTTTCATATTCGTAGCAGTGTGTGCAGATAGAACTCTTTTTACTCTGCAACATATTCTGCCGCAATTGTTTCATGTTTTTGGAATTCCAACTTTCGCGCAAATCGGGATTCTCCCGCAGGTCGCCCAATTCGTTGCCACCGGTAACAAACGACATGCAGCAGGGAGAAACCTTTCCGTTGGTTTGTGCATGCAACTGAATCCAGGGAGCCATACAAAAAACCTCTGACTCTGAAAGCAGTCTTCGTTTGCGCTCCTTGGCTTCGGCACTTGTAAATAAATCCTTTAACCGCTCCGCTATATTCATTTCATAATGATTGGAAAATTTACGGTATTCTCCAAATGCCTTTGTCTACTCAACTAAAGTTATTCATTCTCCCGCATTTTTTTCATCTTTACAAACAATAATAATTCGGACAGATGAAAGTAGTATTAGCCTTAGCGCCTGTTTGGGATTCAGTAACCCCGCCCTTGGCACTTGCATTTCTCAAATCGAGTTTAGCGCAAGCGGGTTACGATTGCACATGTATTGATTTCTCGGTTCAATTTAGGCCTATCATGGTTTCGGCCTTGGGCGATGTGCCTGCCGAACAATATGTAGCAACTCACCCTCATCTTTATAAAAACTGGGCCAAACAAATAGCGGACCAAAAACCCGATATAGTTGGGTTTAGTTTGTTGGTATCAAACACTAAAAACACGGGTCTTGTTGCCAAAGAAGTAAAGAGGCTATTGCCTAACGTAATCATCGTTTCGGGCGGCCCCAGTTTAACGCGCGAAAATCAGGACAATATTGAACAAGCGTATAAGTTTTCGGATTACATCATTGAAGGCGAAGGCGAAAACCTGTTGGTTGATTTTGTGAGGTGCATAGAGCAGAAAGGCGATATTCATAAAGTGAAACAGGTATGGCTTCGAAAACCTGATGGCTCTGTTTACTATACCGGTCCGGGCATGCAGCAAAATATTAACACCATCCCGCTGCCCGATTTCACCGATTTTGATTTAAAGGCATACCCCTGCCCGGGTCGCTTACCCATTCTTTTTTCCAGAGGCTGCATCTTAAATTGCAACTACTGCGAAAACAAATGGAATCACTTAACGCAGCGCACCCGCACCGGTCGTTTGGTTTTTGAGGAGCTAAAACGAAACGTAAAAGAGTATGGCATTAAGGAATATATGTTTAATGACGATTCGCTCATTTCGCATATCACCTTCAAACAGTTGGACGAGTATTGCGAACTGGTGCTGGCCGAAGGGTTGGTGATGCCATGGAGTGTTTATGGAACGCGTGTAGAAAAGATGTTGACCCAACCCTATGTAAGCAAATTGAGAAGGAGTGGAATGGAACGCGTGTCGTTGGGAGTGGAAAGTTTTTCTACCGATGTACAACATGCTATGGGCAAATCATCGCGCTATGACGATGCCGATAAAACATGTCGTTTATTTGCTGATGAAGGAATTAAAACCGAATCGTGGATTATTTATGGATACCCTACAGAAACGGATGATAATTTTAAGGAAACGCTGAATTGGTTTATTCAAAACCCCAATGTATTAAGTCATGTTACTGCCAATGCGTTTGGTCCCAATGCAAAGTATCTGCACGATAGGCCGGGTATTGTAAAATATAATTCCAACATTCAATGGGATTGGGTGAGTGGTTTGAATACGATTGAAAAAAGGAAGGAACGCTTTTTGTTGCTGATGGATGTGTTGGAAACAACTCGCAGAGCCAGAAAGGGAAAGTTCACTTTTTACTTTGGCGACCCGCTCTATGTGAAATACTTCTCCTCTTGGACCAATAAGGATAAATCTTTTTTGCTTGCCCGTTGGGATGAACTACAAGGCATACAGAGAGAAGCTACGGGTTTCAGAAAAATATTGCATTTGCTAGGCAAAGAAAAAACCAAGCCGGTAGCCATTAATGCCAAAGAAGGATTTTATGAACCGCCTAAAGAAGAATGGGAAATAAAAATAGATGGCACAGCCACTGAACTAAGCCAACGCTTGTTCGATAAAATAAAAACACATTTAGAAAGTGCCAACGGGAGAAGTGTCGAAGAGCAAAAACAGAAGTTGGTGGAATATAAAGCGAAAATAAAGCTGGCCTATCAGTTTAGTTCTGCCACCATTGCGGAAGACATGTTTTATGCACGTGCATTAAGCGGACCGCTTCCTAAAATGCTTCGCGATATAGATGCCAACTCATCGGAAGAACTGTCGAAACAACTTCTACTTCAAGAGGAGAAAAGAAAGAACCAGGAAAGAGAAGATGCCGTCTTGTTGAGAAGATAAGCAATAGTAGCTCTCTGCCTTATTTTAATTCAGCTACTAATTTACAGGCACATTGTCTGTGCTCATCAATTCAGCAAGTTCTGGAAAAACAGAGGTGAACTTTTCATTTCTGATTTCATCCACTTCGCTAATCTTCTGTTGAAATTCCTTTTGCCGCGACACTTGCTCGGATAACATATAGTTGATGATTGCTGTAATATGGTCTTTAATTTTTAAAGAGCCAGAGAGAGAATGAAGGTATTCCTTTTCAAAGCTACCAAACTGTTGTAATACTTTTTCCTTTAACACTGGTGTCATGTTAGTAACTGTAAAAGCATGCGGATAAAAAAGAGGATATAGATTCACCCTATCCGGCTTCACAAATTTGTTTTGCACCAAGTGCTTGTAAAAAGCAGGAATGTGAAGCACATTGAAAAGACTTACCGTAATGTTTACGCCAAAGAAAACATGCGGGCATTTCTCTTGCACCGTGCGAATGTTCTCTTCAATCTCTTTCCATTTCTGACCTTTGCGCTGGTAATCGCCTCTTTCTTCCATTCCATCTAAACTCGCCCAAATACTGACTGTTTTAAATTTATTCCAAAGGTCGATTACAGTATATTTCTTGTAGCGAAGAGTAGAGAAATTAGTGTTGTAAGTTAAATGCACATCGGTATTGCCAATAGAAATGAGATGCTCCAAGATTTGATAATGCTCATCCATAAACAGCGGTTCCCCTCCTGCAAAATGAAGGCGTTTTACATCGGGCAACAAACTTTTGTAGGATTTCCAAAAGGCAGCTTCATCTTTAGCTACCCTCATTTCCTTCGGTTTATTCGGGTCATTTTTCCCCAGCTTCAATTCCTCTTCATACCACAACGAACTATAATCACTATTGCATATTCTACACTTATAATTACACTTATTAGAAAATCGAATGTCAATAATGGGAACTGTATTTTCGGTCAGTGTGCCGTCTGGTGCGGTAGATTTTATTCGTTTAAAATAATGCTTAAAGTCCTGATTGTACTGCATCCGCTCACTGAACTTACCCAACTCTTCGTATTTATAACAATTGTTGCAAAGCGAACTCTTTTCCCCTTTCAACATATTCTGCCGCAGTTGTTTCATGTTTTCCGAGTTCCACGAATCGAGCAGGTTGGGGTTTTCCCGCAAATTGCCGATTTCATTTCCATCATGCACTGAAGTCATACAACAAGGGGAAATTTTTCCATCGGTTTGAGCATGTAATTGCAGCCAAGGCGCCATACAGAATACCTCCGATTTTTTCAGCAGTTTATGTTTCTGCGAAGATTTCAGCGTAAGCAAATCGTCAATCGTGTTCCATCCAATCATAAATCCGGTTGAAGGTTTAGGTAATCAAACTTAAAAAATACATTGGAATGATTAGGCAAAATATGGATAGCATAAATTTGCCGGCTTGTAAAAATGTATCAATCATCAATGAAGATCTTTCAATAGGCCAGGCAACTGAATATCGCAACGTTTATAAATTAATAATTCCGGGTAGGAAGGTAATGTCGCGCATTCATAAAGAGCACAGTTTTTCATTTTTTCAGCTAAAGCCCATCGTGCCTTCACTGTGACTGCATTATAAACGTCAATTCTCTTTATCTCTTTTTCTGCTAATTGGGGAGAAAGTCTTGAATTCCACGTAATGTAAAAATCGGGGTTGTAGGCAAGCAGGTTTTTCCAAACCAATTCCACACTAATTTTTCCGGTATCAATTTCCTGGTGAGTATAATTAAAGAAGGAACTGATGTCAACGTTGCTTTTATCCCAGTTGCCGGTTAAATTCTGTTTGGCAAGTTCATACTGAAATTCAGCAACACCAAGCTCTGGGTTTAAATCAAAAACAATAGCAGAGTCTTGCTTCGCTAAAGGCATTAAATCATGCATGATATTCATACCTCTTTCGGGTTCTCTTATCAATGGACGTATCATTCCATAGGAAGGGTTTATTTGAAAAACACCAAAAGAGAATCCACTAACTGTTATAAACTGAATCAGAAATACAGCGATTGACAGGATGTTTACTATTGTATTATTAATTGCAGCCAAGCCCCAACATATCAGAATAGCAAAATAAGGGAGTGCTGGTAAAAAATATCTTGGGTCGATATTAGACGATCGAAGCCAGGCACAAAAAAATAAACCTATTTGAAAAAATGCAACAACGAAAATGAGGGAAAAATTACGGTAAGACTTAATTTTAAGTGTCTTTATAATACCAAATAAATGCAACAGGAGCGCTAGGCAATATGCATTTTTTAGAAAAATTCCGTTGCATATATTTCCCATCCAAAGGTCGAGTTTAGCGGCTTCGGAACCAAATAGGGGGCTAGTCGCTGCAAAATGAGCAAATGCCAGTATTTCCTTCAAATTATGTAGGTAAAAAACAGCAGTTGGCAGAAAGAATAAAAGGGAAATGGCCAGAAAAAGAAAGCTCTCTCCGCTTATTTTCATGGATGGGTTTCCTTTAAAAATTCTAAACCAAAAAGCGACAATCGGACCTATAATATATAAAGGGGAGGAAACCTTTATTAGCATGGCGAGTGATAGCGCAATAATAAATTGAGAAAGCGCGGAATAGAAATTCCACTTGGTTGTCCTTACCATAGCATAAATGAACCATGAGGTAATAGCTACCTGAATTGGTTCTACCCAAAATCCGGTTGAAAGGCCGTTAAACAAAGGTGAAGAAGCAACCGCTAAACATCCGCATACTGCAATTAATTTGCTTTTGAACAACGATTCAAAACTTTTGAATAGAAGAACTAACGAAATGAAAGATGCAGCTAGAGGTATAAGTAGAAGAGCGAAGTTTAGGGAACCAATTAATTTACCTAGAACTACAAAGAACTGGCCTATCCACAATATGAAAGGTCCTTTGTAACCGCCAAACAAATATCGGAACCATAATGATTGGTCGGTTATCATTTTTTGATATAGCGATACGGAACCGAGTGCGTAACCCACTGGGTCGCCTCGCCATATACCTCTATCAAGAACAATCCAAATAAAACTTGGTAAAATCAATAGCAAGGCAAAAGCAAATGCAAGAAGGGATTTACTTTTTGCTGAATAATATTCATACACGAACCCCTTAATTCTAACTACTCCCCTCATTGCATCAAATGTTTCTCGGTGTTGCGCTGTTTGAAATTATCATCCATCCACCAGTAGAATATTGATTAAGGTCTTGCTTGGCATACTGCTTCATGCAAATATTATTTCCCTTGCATGGTGGTGTGGTAACAACATGAACGCAGGGTGAACAAAATAGTTTTGTGTAAACCACCGTTTCTTTAAGATTCGAAAATGGAGCAAGACGAGTAATTGGGTCGGTTGGTCCCCAATATGAAGTAACATGGATATCTCCGCCTATCAATCGGGCAACATGATTAAGGCCGGAATCAATAGTTAAAAGCTCTTGTGCAGATTTTATGATTAAAACAGATTCGTAAAGTGTTGTTTGCCCCACACGATTATCAATAATAAAATCGGGCAATGCTTTCTTCAAATAAATCTCTAATACAGAAGCGCGGCTAGTATCGCTTACTCCACCCAGAATAATCAGCAGAGGTGGCTTATTTTCGAATTTAGTTTTTAAAATTTTTGCCCAATGTTCAGGAAAAAATTCGCGCTCCTTACCCAAGTCGGAACAAAAAGGAGTTAATACAACTTTGATTTCTTGCTCCTCATGAAGACTGTTTTTAAGCTTATTATGCTGAACAAAAAACTCGGAAACTTCTCTATATGGTAAAATCTCTGCCCCCAAAGCAAGCGCTACCTGATTATAATTTACATAAACAGGCGAAGTGATATTGTAGAAAAAAAGATGTGTAATAACATCCCTTTGCCAGGAATTGGTTTCGTGATAAAAACCAAATCTGTTTCTTGCGCAAGATAAAGAAGAGAAAACTGTGGTGAGTTTTGAATGTATCTCAAAGTTTATGAGGCCATCTGCACGCCATGCCTTTTGTAGGGCTGATAGAGAAGAGGTGAAAAAGGAAATAAAACGAGAAGTATCCACAAGCACAATTTCATCAAAAACACCCATTAAGTCGGCAAACGGCTTAACCTCAGTTGAAGTAATCAGAGTAAATGTTTTGTCAGGGTATTTTTTTCGAAGTGAAAGCATAGCTGGTAGCGCAAGAAGCAGGCTTCCTCCCCCCTTAATCTTCATGACCACTAATTGTTTCCTGATAGTGAGGTCGTGATTACGCCCTAAAATGGTACCCAGCAGAATGGAGGCGGGACGAAGCATCACAATCAATATGGAGCCTAAAAAAAAGTCGAATTTCCTAAGTCTCGCAATGTCCATCTGAAAGTAAGGTTAAAATATTGAAGAGCACTTCACAAATATTCCATCAAGACGTAAATTCAAAAGAGAAAAATAAAAATCGCTTACACAATAATCACTATTTTGCACCATTATTTTGACAATAAATGGTTCGAGAAAGATTAAACCTCGCAAAGAATATTCTATCCTCTAATTTTGGCAGACTTCCATTTCCATATAAGTTAACTTTCGTTTTAACCTATTGGTGCAATTACAAATGTAAGACCTGCAATATTTGGCAGAAACGCCCCGAAGATGAATTGACTACAAAAGAAATTACCACCTTATTTGAAAAATCAAACCGATTTAACTGGATTGATTTTACCGGAGGTGAAATATGGATAAGAAACGATTTTGTCTCCATCGTTGAATCTTCTTTAAAACATTGTAAAGACCTTGCACTCATTCACTTTCCTACCAATGGATACTTTACAAAAAAAACGGTAGAAGGTGTTAAGGAAATTATGAAAATGAGTCCGCCCAAAATGATTATTACGGTGAGCCTAGATGGAGATGAGGAGACCAATGATGAAATTAGAGGGAAAAAGGGAGGATGGAAGAGGCAGATAGATACGTTCAGACAGTTACAGGAAATTAAAGGTGTAGAAGCGGTTTTAGGGATGACGCTGTCGAAACATAATGCGGGGTTGTATAGGCAAACATTTGAAGCGGTAAAAAAGGTTTTACCAGATTTGCACCCCAGAGATTTCCACGTAAACATTGCGCATGAGTCGTCTCATTTTTATAACAATGGCGCTAATGAATTAACCGATGACGGTTCCGAGAAAATAATCATTCAAGAGTTAAAGCAATACCAAAAATCGAGAGGCATTACCAGAGGACCCGTAAGCTTTTTGGAGAACCGATATTTGGGAAAGGTGGAAAAGTATCTTGAAACAGGAAAGACACCTGTTCGTTGCCATTCCCTAAATGCTTCCTGTTTTATCGACTCATGGGGAAACGTATACCCATGTGTAACTTATGACCATAAACTAGGCAACCTTCGTGACCATAATTTTGATTTAGAAAAAATATGGAACCTGCCTGAAACAAAAAAATTGCAACAGGAAATTTGGCAAGGGCAATGCCCGCAGTGCTGGCAACCTTGCGAGGCTTATCAAAGTATTCTGGGAAATTTAGTTTAGCCTTTATCATTTCTGTAAAAAGACTGTAGCGAAGGTAACAGATGAAAAGCCTTCAAAATAAAACCAACTCCCGGCAGAATATTTCCTGCGAGTATAAGCGCAATCACCATTGGTAAATATTTCATTCTAGTGCTGTGTTTAAATGCTTCCCTAATTATCAGGAGTAAATATATGCCGCCAAATATTATCATTAAATATAACCAAGACTGCCACCAAAGACCTAATGGAAACGATAACCAAAACAACAAAGTAAATACCGGCTGAAGTAGCAAATAGGTATAAAGATTTTCCTTCTGTGGTGAACTGCTAGAAAGAAGTAAAAACACACCGGCTCCACGGACTATTCGCTGTCGAAAGTAGTCTGAGATTTTTCGGTCGTAATGATACACAACTACTTTCGGATTGAAATATACGAGATGCCCAGCAGCAATCATCCGGGCACAAAAATCCGTGTCCTCTCCCACCTCCAGTTCTTTATTCATTCCATTCAATTCTTCAAATAAGCTCTTTCGTAAAATAAGATTGCAGGAAGGCAGGTTGTCGCAATAGCGCGCAGAGGAGGTTTCTGACTTATAGAAATTCCACTTACCGGCCACCAGCCAACTTTTAGTTGCCATGCCTACCAGAGTTCTTTCCTGCTCTTGTGCAGGTGGCGATATATTGGGTCCACCCGCCATTCCAATGCTTGTATCCGTTTTGAGGGTTTGCAAAGCGTTGTCCAACCAATCTTTATGCGGATAAGCATCGCTGTCTATAAAAGCAACAAACTCGGTTTTGGCCGCCTTTACGGCTATATTTCTCTTGAGAGAGATAGTCCCTTCATGGCCATACAAAACAGTGAGGTTCTGAATCGAACGCTTTACCGGAGTTTGGTCATTCAGAATCAGAATAATTTTCGATTGCGGAAATAAATTGGCGCAGGTGGTAACACATTGCTCCGTAAATGGCTCCCATTTTACAGACGGAATAATGATGCTTACTTCTTTCATTGAACCAAACCCGCAACAACAGCCGGAAAATATTTAGGATTGGAAAGAATGTTTACACTCATGGCGCACTCATATTCGCAGTTGCAATTGGTTTTGGAAATAAACGAACGGACATCCTCCGCGGCTTTATCTTGCCATAACTGCCTTAAGTCGTAATTGTATTGACGTAAATTTCCCATTGATTTGCTCAATACCTCGCATGGATAAACATCGCCAGTAGCGGTGATAACTCCGAACAAAGCGGCAGCTCGGCAGGGATGCATATAATGAGGAGTATGTAAATATTGCGTCAGAATATTTCGGGAAAGTTCATTCTTTTTATTAAGAATTTTACCTCGCACCGAATGCCGGTTAAATCCTTTCAACCGATTGGTGCTATAGTCTTCCTTTAACCGCTCGGAAAGTTTGGAATATACCTGCAACATGGGCTGTCGGAAATTTTCATCAAACTTAAATACTCCTTCGCTTCGCACCATTATCAACTGTATAGCATCAACCCCATATTCATTTATCAGCAGTTCGTAAATAGCTTCTGCATGCTGGTAGTTCTCCTGCGAAACAGTGATAGATACTGAAGGACGAACATTTACCGGAAGTTGTTTCAGCATAGCAAAGGTTTCCATGCACTTAGTGAACAAGCCTTTTACCTTTCTGATTTTATCGTGGCTCTCTGGAAAGTCATCAATGGAAAGAGCTATGAAAACTTCTTTGTCGGGAAATTCTTTTAAAATTCTCAGGCAAAAGTTTTTTATCCTTTCGGTAAAGTATCCATTAGACGTTATGAAAATGCTTTGAACCGCTGAGTTGGTGAAATAGGCCTTGGCAACTTCATAGATATCGTTGCGCAAAAAGGGTTCACCACCTGTAAAATTTACGTTCATTAAAGATCGGGGCAACTGCTTGGTTATATCTTCTATCTCCGGCAAGCTCAGTTCGTTTTTGCCGTGTTGCGGAGAATCAAAGTCTATAAAACAAAATGGGCATCGGGCATTGCACCGGTCGGTGAGGAAATGAACTAGGGTAGCAGGATACTCCTTTGTTATTACTAAATTAAATACCTGTGCGGGAGTCATGGACTTCGTCTTTGTTTAGTTTATGGCAGTAATACTACGCAAATGAAAAATTAGGAGGATAAACTTGATGCTCATTTTTTAAATCCGGGGATTATCTTCTGTGCTATATCAAAACTAATTCGCTTGGCCCGATAGAAGCTAAGTGGTGTATTATTTCCCAAATTTTTATGCGGTGAAGTATAGGTCCAAACAATTTGCTTATCAGGGGTTACTTCAAATACCTGCCCTCCATCCCCATTAGTCGTGCATATCAACGTATTTCCGTTCGATAAACGTTGTGCATTTCCTAAATACATAGCCGACAGTGATTCCTTCGGGTTGGCCGTGTATTCCCAAACCTTGGCATTTGTTACCGGGTCATACTCAGTAATACTTACCCAATTTCTTGGTGTAGGCTCAGGGCTGGGATTTTGAGCAGGAATTATTTTATGAAGATATTTCAAGCAACCATCCGTTTTCTTATTGGGCCAAAGGCTGCTTTGTGTACTGTTCTGAAAAACAAGAATGGTTCCGGTAGCTGTTAACAAAGGCGTGTGCAGCGTGGTTCTCTCAGGTAGATACCCTGCCCATTCAATTTTGCCGGTGGCTGTATCTAAAATCCCGTAACAGGAATAAGGATTAAAGCTTAGCAGCAAGTTGCCCTTTTTAAAGGCTGGTATTTTCTTTGAAACTTCATTTTCGGGAAGCACCTGAATGGAATTTAAATGAGTAAACTCAAAAGAGGTAGTATCGGAATAGACCGGAATTTGATGCCAAAAAAACCTTTCAGGGTCTTGTGCTATATACCTACTCACTTCTTTTTCGGGATCATAGGCATTATGCAAGGTGTTTAAGTAGGCAGATTTTGAAATTACTTTAACCACATCCTGAAGGTGATCGAATACATGCCATTCATAAATTAAAATACCCTCGGGGGAGAATATTTTCAATAAATCAAAATGTACTTTCAATCCCATAAAATCATGTTCTTCACTTGAGAGCAGATAAATAGATCCGTTCTCATCGGTGGTTATTTCATGGTGGGGTGATGCCCATATTTTCCAAACCAGATTCATCTCCGAATCGAGCTTTATCAATACCGGAGGAATGGCGCCAAGCATGGTTCCATCGGGGAACAAGTTGGCTAAGCCAATCGGAAGCTTGCCCAATACTTTTCCGTTAATATCAATCAATATGCTTCTTGTAGCTAAGTCAAGCAGCGTCACACCGTTTTCGGCTTTACTACTATCATAATTGCTCACTCCATTGGCAGGCAAATCAGCATTATCCTTTAACCACACTGAATCAATTGTTGGCAGTTCAACATTTGGCGTGGGTAGTGGCTGTGGAGGGGCCGACACCATCATATCCACGCGCTTGTTATAAAGCATAGGAGAGTTCACTAACCATTCAGTCGCATCGCTTGCATTTGGATATTGAAGCATACCAGATACCGGGCGCGGCACCATCGGCACCTCCTGCGAATAACTAAACTTGCTGAGGGCAAAAGCAATTATCGGCAACAGTCTTTTTATGGTTATTAATTTCATACTTGCATCCGTGGTTTATATTTCAAGGCCAGCTAAATCTCCGGATTATCTAACTTGCATTTAGTTTCGAAAAATAAAATAATTCTGCTCAACGCTGTGCGTCAAAGAGCAGGCAGACCTAAAAAGAATTGATTCCCTCTATAAACCAATGAAAGAATCGCGGTTGACAAAACATTTTAATGGAGTGCTCATTTTAATAGCCCTGCCCTATTTAGTATGGGAAATATACTGGGCCTATAAAGTGGATTATGCCTGCATAAAATGGCACACACGGTTAATGGTGTATGTCTATTTATGGATAGGCGTTTATCTTTTGCTGTATTATACTTGGCACCAAAAGAAACGGCTTCTGTTTCAACTCGGGCTGACTGTTTGTTCGGCTATCATCATTCCGCTGATGTTGGCAGAGGCTTTTGTTTCCTGGTTTAAGATAAACGAAACCTTTGTAGAGAAAATTGGCAGCGGCTATAATTCTTTTTACAACGCCAATGGCGAATCGAAGTATCATGTGAATCCCGCTAATGAAACCCATTGGATTACAAAACAAGAGTATCGCTTTGAACGCCCCTCCAACTCATTGGGGTACTCTGACCCCGAGTGGCCGGTGGGCAAAAAGAAAAACGAAAAACGCCTGTTGGCGCTGGGCGATAGCTTTACCGAAGGCGATGGGGCGTCTTATGACTCCAACTATGTTTCACTGCTGCGCAAAAAGTTTGAATCCGATTCGCTGGTGTATGTCATGAACGCGGGCGTGTGTGGCAGCGACCCGTTTATTAATTATGTAAACTATGCCGACCGGCTGGTAGCCTATCAACCCGATATAATTTTGCAAACGCTTTCATCGGGCGATATAAGTGTAGACTTGATGGTGCGCGGTGGTATGGGGCGGTTTTTGCCTAACGGCCGGGTGCAGTTTAGAAAAGGCCCCTGGTGGGAGCCCATCTATGCACTCAGTTATTTATCGCGGTTTTATTTTAATGCGCTTGGTTACAATCAGCTTTTGATGCGCGATGCCGATATCCTGGCTCGCAAAAATGAATTGGACCAAACCACCATTGCCCTCTTTGCCGACTATGCGGCTTTGGCAAAAAAGAATAACAGCCAATTGGTAGTGGTGTTGCAGCCGTTTATGAACGAAGTAATTGCCCATAATTACAGCTACGATTTCACCGCCATTTTGCAAGGCCTGCAAAAAATAGACAACCTACGCATGATAGACCTTCTTCCTTTTTATGCCGAGCAGATAAAAAGCACTCACACAAAACCCGAAGTTTATTACTGGCCCCTGGATGGACACCACAACGCCAAAGGATATTGGATGATGGCCGATGGGGTTTGTGCCGGCCTTAAATAGGGTTCTGGAAGCTAAGAAGGTTTTTGTTGTTTATTTAGATGTATATAACTTAATATCCTTACCCAATTTTAAAGAAAACTTTTCAGCCCCCCGTTTACTTAAAAGCCCGTTGTTGTAGAAGTATTTTTTATTAAAACAGATAGAATCGCTCCTATAATCCCACAATGGAACTTGTTTGCGATCGGGTAATCCTTTAACAGCTTCAAAATATTTAGCTGAGCCTTCAAAATGCTTTTTGCCATCGTTAAACATGGGGGAAAATATGATTGCCACTTTAGCTCCATGTAGTTTGGATAGTTGTATAAACTCCTCTAAAATATCCAAACCTTGTTTTTTGTAAATTATTTTTTCTGTATTGAGAGTTGCCTCTCGGCTTCCGAAGACCAGTTTTTTCTAAACCACAAAAACACTTTTTTATTTTACGCCTCTGAATTACCATGCAGCCATCTAACCTCAATACCAAACAATCTACTATCCATATCCGCAATATGGTGAGCGATAGCTGTGTGAAATTGGTGCGACTAGAATTAGAACGCACCGGGTTTATTAAAGTTGAGCATGTAGAATTGGGCAAGGCTGTGATAAGTTACAACGAACAGGTAATCGGCCTTTCGTTGATTGATGAAATATTAAAGAACAGCGGCTTTGCGCTGATTGATGACAGAGAAGATAAACTGGTGGAGCAAATCAAGCAGTCTGTAATTCAGCTTATTTTCTTCGGCAATAACACCAATACTATTATTCGTAACTCTGATTATTTAAGTCAGAAACTGGGCGAGCCATATCATGTTTTAAGTAAATTGTTTTCTGCTAAAACAAACCTTACGCTCGAGAAGTATGTGATTCAGATTAAAATGGAAAAGGTGAAGGAACTCATCAGCTATGGCGAACTTACTTTAAGTGAAATAGCCCAGATGATGGGCTATAGCAGTGTGCAATATCTTTCCAATCAGTTTAAGCAGGTAACGGGAGTAAATGTGAACGACTATAAAAAGGAGTTTCATAAGAAGCGGATACCCCTTAACCGGTTCCCCCAATCCTAAATTCTATAACTTTTTTCCCGAATCTTGTAACGGTGGTTCACTAAACCTTCGGCACATTTGCACGTTCAATAAAGCAAATCAATAATTATGAAATGCCATGATTCAGTAAATATTAAAGATGGAATATCATGGACATTCCATCTGACCGTTAAAAAATAAAATAGAGACAGATGAAAATAAAGAAGAACATAGCACTCAGCGATACCGGCTTTGTGTTTAACCCCTCTACCGGAGATTCATTTTCGGTAAACCCAATCGGTTTAGAAATTCTGCGGAAGTTGAAGGACAACGAACCGCACGACAAAATCAAGAAACAGTTACTTGAAACCTATAGCACCGATGCCGATTCGGTGGAAAAGGATTTTTATGATTTTACCAAGATGCTTGAGCAACTGCAATTAACTGAAGCCGATGCCAAGTAAGAAAAATGTAACGGTAGCAGTTACCGGACTAAATAATATTGATAGTCCGGGGCCCGGGATTCCTGTAATAAGGGGATTGCGCGATAGCAAGGAGTATGATGTTCGCATTATCGGGCTTTCGTATGATGCGCTGGAACCCGGCATTTATATGCACGATCTGGTAGATAAATCTTACCAGATTCCGCTTCCATCTGCCGGAATTGCCAGTATTATGGAGCGTTTGAGATACATCAACAGCGCAGAGAATATAGATGTCATCATTCCGAATTTTGATGCCGAGCTTTATAACTTTATAAAGATGGCTCCGACTCTTGAAAAGGAATTAGGCATTAAAAGTTTTCTGCCAACATTGGAACAATTTGAGGAGCGGCACAAATCCAATCTTCCGGTCTTTGGTTCGAAGTATGATATCAAAGTGCCCAAGAGTAAAATGATTTTCAGCATTGCTGAAATCCCGGCACTTACTCATGAGTTCACCTATCCTTTAGTAGTGAAAGGGAAATTCTACGATGCATCGGTAGCCTATACACCCGACCAAGCAGCGCAGTATTTTAATAAGATAAGCGCCAAGTGGGGTCTGCCGATTATCATTCAGCAATTCACTTACGGAACCGAAGTAAATGTAACTGCCCTGGGTGATGGCAATGGAAATACTATTGGCGCGGTGCCTATGCGTAAACAGGTAATTACCGACAAAGGTAAAGCTTGGGCGGGCATTACTTTGGAAGACGAAAATCTACTGGGCATTTGCCGGAAACTGATTGGCAATTCTAAATGGAGAGGCCCGTGTGAATTAGAAATGATAAAGACCAACGAAGGGGAGTATTACCTGATAGAAATAAATCCGCGAACACCGGCCTGGGTTTATCTGGCCGTAGGTGCCGGACAAAATCATCCCGAGGCTTTATTGAAATTGGCCTTAGGCGATGACGTAAAATCGTTTGAGCACTATGACATTGGCAAAATGTTTATCCGCTACAGTTATGATATGATTTGTGATTTAAAAGAATTTGAAACCATCTCTACGCTTGGAGAATTGTAAACCCAAAGAAATCCAATTATGAAAAAGCTACAATACGAAAGACCCCTCATTCAGCGCTTGAACACCGGGTTGATGAACAAGTTTGGCACCAGAACTGAATACGCACCGGTAAGCCATATTGATGATGTAAGCGTAAAAAGTTTGCTGGCAGAATTCGGCTCACCGCTGTTTGTTATTTCTGAAAAGACAATCCGAAATACTTACAAGGAAGTGAACCGCGCTTTTAAAACGCGCTATCCAAAAGTTCAGTTTGCGTGGAGTTATAAAACCAATTACATCAATGCGGTGTGCAACGTGTTTCATCAGGAAGGCTCTTGGGGCGAAGTAGTGAGCGGTTTTGAATATCAAAAGGCAATTCAAAACGGAGTTCCCGGCAACAAGGTGATTTTTAACGGGCCCGATAAGACGGATGAAGATTTGACTGCTGCTATCAAAAACAATTCACCTATTCATATCGATCACCTCGATGAACTTTATCGCCTAACTGAATTGGCCGAAGAATTAAAAGCGCGGCCTAATGTGGCTATTCGTGTAAATATGGACACTGGCATTTATCCCATATGGGACCGCTTCGGTTTTAATTATGAAAACGGACAGGCTTGGGATGCCATCAACAAAATTGTGTTGGCCGATAAGTTGGAGTTGATTGGTTTGCATTGTCACATCGGCACCTTTATGCTATCGCCAAGTGCTTATGGCATTGCGGCTGCTAAAATGAGCGACCTTGCGCTCGGCATCAAGCGCAAATTCAAACGCGATATTCAATACATTGATATGGGCGGAGGCTTTGCTTCGAAGAATACGCTCAAGGGCTCTTACCTGCAAGGCGCTGATTCTAATCCTAATTTCGACCAGTTTGCTGAGGCTATTTCCACCGCCATATTGAATGCCGGTTTTGGAAAGGATGAATTGCCTTTGCTGATTCTTGAAACAGGTCGCGCGCTGATTGATGAGGCGGGCTTCTTGCTCGGCACGGTTATCAGTAACAAACGATTGAGTGATGGAAGACGTGCTACGATTATGGATTTTGGCGTGAACATCATGTTTACTTCGTTTTGGTATGACCATAAAATTTCACCCGCGCAGGAGTTCAGCAACTATACCGAAGATTGTGTGCTCTATGGCCCACTATGCATGAACATAGATGTGATTCGCGAGAACGTAACCCTGCCTCCACTGAAGAAGGACGACCAGGTGGTGGTGCACAACGTAGGTGCATATAATATGACTCAGTGGATGCAGTTTATTTCGCTTCGCCCGGCTGTGGTGATGATTGATATGCAAAGCAAACCGCACTTAATCCGCCAACGCGAAACACTTTCAGCTATTGAAAGCAGCGAGGTAATGCCGCAGTATTTGTCGAAATTTAAGTTGTAATAAGGATTGGTTAGTGTTAGGGTCGGTAGGGGTACCGGCCCTTTTTTTGTTCAGGTCAATTTCATACAAGTATCACGAAAATATTCAGTTCTTTAGGATAATGACTCACCCAACATTAAGCCAAAGCAAGCCATATAATTTGCAGCTATTTGCAAGTTAAAAGGGAAACCGAATTGGGTATAAATAAAATAGCCCCCTGAATTTCAGGAGGCTACTTGTGGTCCCACTTGGGCTTGAACCAAGGACCCCTTGATTATGAGTCAAGTGCTCTAACCAGCTGAGCTATAAGACCTCTTAAAAAGAACTAACAAATAAGAACGAGGGGCGAAAGTAAATATTCGCGGTTATTTTTGAAATTCTATGACAAAATTCAAAAACTTAATCTTCGATATTGGTGATGTGATTATTGATATTGACTACCTCGTTACTAT
>CANJVG010000012.1 GCA_947478005.1 Bacteroidota bacterium | reverse complement strand
TGTAATTTAGCGCTATTGAGCGGAGCAGAGATATGATCATCAAACGCCTCAAAAATTTCATTGATAGTAATGGAAATCAAAGTAGACCAGTTCAATAATCGTTTCGCCTCAATCAAATTCACTAAACCAATACCGGTCATGCAGGAAGTGCCGTTCATTAAACCCAAACCTTCGCGCAAACGAATAGCAAAAGGAGTAAGATTGTGTTTATGCAGAATTTCGGTGGCATCATAAATCTTGCTATCATGCCAAATCTCCCCTTCGCCAATAATAGCCAAACCCATGTGTGCCAACTGCACTAAATCGCCACTGGCCCCAACCCCTCCATGTTCATATATTACAGGAATTAAATCCTGGTTTATCATTTCCTTAATCAGAATAATCAAATCAGGATGTACACCGCTTTTGCATTGTGCAAAGGTATTTAAGCGGTCAACCAACATTGCCTTGGCATAAATTACATCGATGGGTTTGCCGGAACCCGAAGCATGACTGCGAATCAAATTGTATTGAAGAGTTAGGCGTTCGGTGTAAGCAATTTTGAATTGCGCCATGGGACCAAAGCCCGTGTTGATGCCATAGATAACTTTGTTCGAGGCAAAGTCTTTGAGGAAGTGGAAGTTTTCATCCGCCTTTTTGAGCAAAGCGGGACTCAGTTCAATTTTCTCACCGCTATAAAGTATCCGCGACACATCTTTAAGAGTGAGTGATTTTTCTCCGACACTAATCATTTGAAGGGTAGAAATTTATCGTTAATCAAAAAATTACTCCTGAAAAATATTCTCTTTCAGATTTTGAAAGTATCATTATTCACAACAAAGCAAAAGTGATTTTAGTTCGCCCTTGTTCTGTTAGCACTAAAAAAAAAGCAACCCGCTAGAGTTGCAATTTTTGGTACCGCGTAGGGGAATCGAACCCCTATTACCTCCGTGAAAGGGAGGCGTACTAACCGTTATACGAACGCGGCTTCTTTTCTAAGAGGCGGCAAATGTAGAATTTTTTCGGAAGCAGGAAAGAGAAGCTGAAATTATTTTAAAAGAGATTGCCTCACACGGTCCGGAAGCAGGTTTTACCTATGACGAAAACAGCTAAAAAGAAATTTACATTTTCTCCGGCACTTCAATTCCAAGCAATTTCATACCTTTTCTGATAATGATTCCGGTTTGTTTTGATAATTCAATGCGCAGTTTCATTTCTAGATCAGTTACAGCACTCAGAATTGGAAAATCATGATAGAACTTATTATAGGTCTTTGCCAGGTTGTAAACGTAGTTAGCCACTTCACTTGGGTCATACTTTTCGGCAGCAGCAGATATTGTATTTTCATATTCGCTGAGCAAAATAATGAGTTCACGCTCAATTGCTGCGAGATTATGCAGATTTTGAAAACCGGTAAGGTCTATTTCAGCGGCTCTGCGCAGTATGGCACAGATACGGGCATGGGTGTATTGAATAAACGGACCTGTATGGCCATGAAAGTCAATGCTTTCCTCCGGGTTGAATATTATTTTCTTATAAGGATTTACTCGCAATACGAAATACTTTAAGGCTCCTAAGCCAATAGTTTTATAAAGTTCTATTGCCTGCTCATCGCTGAATCCTTCAGTCTTACCGAGTTCTTTTGTTTTCTCTTTGGCAATGCGTAAGACTTCTGCTATTAAATCATCCGCATCTGCCGTCTTACCTTCGCGGCTTTTAAAGCGGCCCGTGGGCGATTCTACCAAAGCATAGCTTAAGTGATAAATACCGTCTGCCCAATTCTTACCCATCTTTTGCAATGCCAATTTCAGAACTTTGAAATGGTAGTCCTGTTCATTCGCTACCACATAAATCATCTTATCCATTCCGAATTCAGTATGGCGCAGTTCTGCAGTAGCCAAATCCTGAGTAATATATATAGAGGTGCCATCACTTCTTAATAGAACCTTCTCGTCCAAACCATCTGCAGTAAGGTCAATAACTACCGCACCATCACCACGCTTTTTGAAAACATTCATTTGTAAGCCTTCCTCCACAATATCTTTTCCCATTAAATACGTCTGGCTCTCGAAATAGTCTTTCTGGAAATCAACACCAAGTAGATTGAACGTCTTCTGAAAACCTTCATATACCCAGCCATTCATTCTATTCCACAAAGCCATCGTGTCGGCATCTCCTGCTTCCCATTTCAATAGCATTTCTTGTGTTTCCTTAAAAAGCTCGGTTAGCTTTTGGTCTTCATCAAAATCGCCTTTAGTGCCAGCTATAGTTTGTAGTTCTTCTTTTGCTTTTTCATTCCACTTCACATACCAATCACCCGCAAAGTGATCCCCTTTGATACCGGTGGACTGAGGTGTGGAGCCATTCCCATAGCGGAGATAGGCAACCATACTTTTGCAAATGGCAATTCCCCTGTCATTATATATGTTAACCTTGGTAACATCATATCCGGCCGCATTTAGTATTTCGCTCATAGAGAAACCGAGAAGCATATTGCGCAGGTGTCCTATGTGCAGAGGTTTATTTGTGTTTGGACCACAATATTCAAGAACTACTTTCTGCCCATTGAGGGCAAAACTGCCATAATTCTTGCTGTCGGCAATCTCTTTCAAACGATTCGCCCAATAAGCATCAGTGAAGGAAAGATTAAGAAAGCCCTTGATAACATTGAAGCTGGCGACAATTTTGTTTTTTTCTTTCAGTTTAGTACCAATGATTTCTGCGGTTTGTTCAGGCGACTTTTTTGAGAACTTGATTAAGGGAAAAACTACAATGGTGTAGTCGCCTTCGTGTTCTTTCTTAGTTATATTGATAGTAACCGTATGGGTGGCGATTTCGGTGTTGAATTCTTCTTTAAAAATAGCTACGGTGGAGTCCTTTAGTAATTGTTCTAATTTCATGGCCGCGAAAATAAAAACAAATTACCCCTAAATTATTTAAACGGAAATTTGCGGCAAGAAAGTAACTGCACTCCATACGGAAATAGTCCTATTGCCCATTTACCAGGGAAGAAACTGAATACAATGTTTTAGTATATTCGCTCTGTAAGAATTAAAAAATCATGGACAAGCCGATTATATCCAAGCCGGGTGCTAGCATGTCAACGAATTTCAGGAATGCTATCGTCATTATTATCTTTCTCATACCGCTGAACTATGCCATGTATGTAACTCTTAAATCATCTGGGCAAGAAGCGGCATTAATCTCAGCATCTTCGGGTAGCTCGGTTATTAATTCCAACTTCGACACCTATGCCAATTTGGGACTGACCTGTTACAATGCCAAAGACTTTCAAGGGGCTATCGGTAATTGGAAAAAGGCGTTGGAGTATAATTCTACCAACGCGGTAGTTTATAGTAATTTAGCCGCAGCTTATGGTTGCCTTTCCGACTGGGAAGAGCAGATAATTTACTGCGAAAAAGCTTTAGCTGTAGACCCCAATTTCGAATTGGCCAAAAATAATCTGGCTTGGGCTAAAGCCGAGTTAGCAAAACAAAAAAAGTAACCCCTGCTATCCGTTAACAACCCTATGCAGCCGGTGAATACAGAAACTAATTTATACAGGAAAAACCTGCATTGGATTATTTTGGTGGTAACTATACCCTTTCTATATGGCTATTTCCTGTTCTTTGCCTTTCATAATCATATTGTTAATTGCCATCGCCCCAGCGATGCAACGATAAATAGTGTAATAGACCCGCACACCACTCTTACCGCAGAACATGACGGCATAGAGCCGGCTGTGCTTTTTTTGTATATGCTCTTTGCTGGTCCTGCCGGATTTTTGTTGTTTCAGTCCTCCTTGCCTAAAAAAATATTGACGGGAATTGCTGCTGTAATGTGGATGGTCTTTGTGTTGGAAGTACGATTTTTTCAAAACTTTTTAGCGCAAATGATTGCCGATGGGGTAATGGTGCAATGGATAAAAATGCTGATGGTTTTTGGTGCTCTCGTTTGGGTTTTATACCGGCTCTATAAAAAGATACCGCTTCTAGCTCAATTTCTGTTGGCCGAAATAACCCTATTAGTCTGTTTTGTTCCTTACTCCGATGTATCGTATTTCGATTATGCTTTCGTGCTGGCTCCGGCCTGGAAACTATTGCAGGGAACCAACATAGCTGATACCTATTTTCAATACGATTTCTTGCCTAGCTTGCCTGCCTTATTGGTTTTAAAAAAAGGCTGGAGTGTTTATGCTTACCGTTTTTTTGTGCAAGGAGGATTGTTTGTATTTGTGATAGCCTCCTTCATCACCGCACGCAAATTTTTTGTTCATAAAAGTCTGGCTTTTTATCTGTTTGCTCTCCTGATAATAGTGCGGCTTTTTATGGGAATTACAGAAGCTACTGCCATACCCCAATCTACCTCCATGCGTTTAGACTGGTGGTTGCTTCTGTTTGCGAGTGCGCATTTCGGAGGAGGCGTAGACAATAAAAAGCTGGGTGCTTGTTTTCTGTTGCTTATAGTTGTCTTGAACAGCTTTGCTGTAATCTATTTCGCCTGTTATTTACTTCTGTTGATTTTCCTACTGGCCTTAGCGTTTTATGCCAATTACAAAAGTGGGCGGCCGGTATACTTCGGGAAAATTCTTCGGGATTGGATGACTAAATACAGTTGGAATGTTTTGTTAGGCTTTGCCGGTTTGTTGATCTATTATCTTATCACTGGTCATGTGGTAAATGAAAGTATGACGATGTATAGGGACTATCAGTTAGGCATGTTGCCTTTAACACAATGTTCCTCGTATTGGTATTTTGCTGGCGCGTTCGCGCTTTGCTTTGCTTTGCTTCTCTCTTTTCGAAAGGCGTTCGATGAAAAATATTTTGAGCAAGCCCTCTTCCTTTTGGCGTTATGTCTGGGTTCTTCTGTTTATTTTTTCGGCAGAAGCCACGAGAACAATATAATAAATATTTCAGGGGTGCTGCTGTTTGTGTTACTGCTTTGTTGCGATGTGCTGTTAATACTTATGCGAGGAGAAGAATCAGAAACAGATTCCACCACCAAAGTTCTCGGTCTTACACCTGTGTGGTTAATATTCATAGGAATGATGGTGAACAATGCGGGCTTATTTTCAGCCAACTTTGGAGCATTCATGAGTTCTTTGAAAAGCAGGCAATGGACTTATGCCGATAGCCATCCGGAGCCTGGTGCGCTGCAAACTATATCGGCACTAACAAAAGGCGACAGGAAAGTATATTTTATGATTTTTGATTCCGAGGATTTTTATTTGTATTACAGGGGCAAATACGATATGCCGTCTAAGTTCAACCCGATAGACGCCTTGGTTATTCTGAATGATAAGATTGCTATTATCAATCAGAAGTTGGAAGAAGATTATTACATTGTGGGAGTAGAGGCAGACGACATAGTGAAAGGCACGTTCCTGCCTAAACTACATTACAACAGTTACTTTACCAACGGGCGTTACTTTGCAATTCATAAGTAGGGGTTCAGCCCCTTATTTTTTCTTCTTCATTTTCTGTCCCCGTGTTTTAGGCTTACCATATTTCTCGCGTAGTTTATCAGCGCGAGTAACCTTCACACTTACCTTTAAGTTCTTATCTAACTTCTCATGGAAGGCAGGACCTGATGGTGCCTTGCGGGGTGCTTTCATCTCCATGTTCGGCTGATATACTTTTGGCTTTTCGTCTTCGGTCAAAACATTGGAGATAAAAAGATCTTCGGGAAGTTCAGTAACCGGAATCTTATAACTCATCAGCGTTTCCATTCGTTCCAATCGTTCGGCATCATTTGGCACGATGAAGGTAATCGCTATTCCTTTTTTATCGGCACGTCCTGTTCGGCCTATTCGGTGCATGTAACTCTCGGGCACCTCGGGAGTATCGAAATTGACAACATGGGTTACCTCCGAAATATCAATACCGCGCGCCACAATATCGGTAGCAATCAAAATGCGGAAACTTCCATCATGAAATTGTTTCACCGCATTAAAACGATGGTTTTGCGATTTGTTGGAATGAATAATGCCGATGGTTTCAGTGTAATGCCCTTCCAGTTCTTCAAACACCTGGTCGGCTAATTGCTTGGTGGCTGTAAACACCAGCACTTTGCTCATGGCCTCATCGTTCAGCAGCAACCGCAACAGATTCACCTTGGTATAAAAATTGGGAACCTCGTAAGCCGATTGAATAATGTTTTCGAGCGGAGTGCCCGTTGGTGCTGCTTCAACCCGCACAGGTTGGTTAAAAGCATTTTGAATCAGGGCATCCACTTCATCGGTCATGGTAGCCGAGAACATAATGCTCTGGCGCTTTAATGGCAACAGGTCGAGGATAAGTTTAAGCTGCGAACGAAAGCCAAGGTTCAGCATTTCATCCACCTCATCAATCACCAGTTTCTTAATCAGCTTCAGTTTCACTACTCCTTTCAACACCATATCCATCAATCGGCCCGGTGTGGCCACAATAATATCTGCGCCATTGCTTAAAGACGAAATTTGTGTATTGATATTGGTTCCGCCATATACCCCTACCGCTACCACGTTCAAATACACCGATAGCTTTTCAATTTCTTCCACCACCTGCACCACCAACTCGCGCGTAGGAACCAGAATCAAAATTTGCGGCACTTTGTCTTTTGTGAATTTCCATTGACGCAGGCAAGGCAGCAGGTAAGCAAATGTTTTTCCTGTTCCCGTTTGCGCAATGCCCACTACATCGCGGCCCGACATAATCACCGAAAATACTTTTTGTTGTATGGTAGTTGGTTGGGTATAGCCTAAATCGCGCAGTGCATTGAGCAACGGAGGATTCAGATTCAATTCATCAAAAGTCATATTCATATTGGGTGCTAAGTTAGTTGACAATAATTAAGACAGGCTTTTAGCATTCCCTAAATCTGTTCTGTTTATTCTTCTACATTTACTTTGCATGAAATCATACGACCAAATAATCGACCGTTTACAATTGATGCCCCACCCCGAAGGTGGTTTTTTCAGAGAGACCTATCGCAGTGTTGGGGAGATAAAACAAGAGAGCCTCGGAACTGAATTTAATGGTGTAAGAAATTATTCTACTGCAATTTATTTTCTCTTAACCTCGGACATGTTTTCTGCTTTTCACCGGATTCGCCAGGATGAGGTTTGGCATTTTTATGATGGCTCGCCTATTTCGTTGCATGTCATCAGTCCCGATGGGGAATACTCCGAAACAATTATTGGAAATGATATTGAAAAGGGAGAGCACCCACAGTTTGTAGTGCCTGCGGGATATTGGTTTGCATCTAATGTGAAAAATGAAAACGATTTTTCTTTAGTGGGCTGCACCGTATCTCCGGGTTTTGATTTTAAAGATTTCGAATTGGCTGTGCGTGGCGAATTGATAAACAAGTTTCCCGCCCACGAACAAATAATTACCAAACTCACCAGAATTTAATGAGCGAAAGAATAATAGGCATCATGGGCGCCATGCCCGAAGAGATAAACGGAGTAGTCGAATTATTGAGCAATGTGCAGGAGTTTCACCGAGGTCAACGGATTTACTATTTCGGCACATTGAATGGCATTAAAGCAGTGGTCGTGTTTTCGCGATGGGGAAAGGTGGCAGCAGCTACTACGCTCACTAACCTGCTACTCGAATTCAATATCACTGAACTGATTTTTACCGGTGTGGCAGGTGCGGTCAATCATGAGTTGAAAATCGGAGACATCGTTCTGGCCAAACGATTGATTCAACATGATATGGATGCACGGCCCCTGATGCCGCAATTTGAAATACCGCTTTTGGACAAAACATGGTTTGAAAGTGCAGATGACCAGATAACCCAGGCAACCAAAGCCGTTATAAAACTGACTAAGACCAAGCAATTACACAATGTGATTAGTGATGAAGAACTCGCTGCTTTTTCCATTACTTCTCCTCAACTGGTTGTTGGCGACATTGCCAGTGGCGATAAATTCTTCTCCGGCTCCGCGGACAAAGATGCCTTGCTTCTATTGCTTCCATCTATTCTTTGCGTGGAGATGGAAGGAGCTGCTGTGGCGCAGGTTTGTTTTGAATACGATATTCCCTTCACCATCATTCGTACCATATCAGATGTGGCCGATGAGCAATCGCATATCGACTTTCCTTTGTTCATCCAAAAAATATCGAGCCGCTATTCAGTAGAGATAGTGAAGAATATTTTTGAAGAGATAGGAAAGCGCCCTTAACAAAAAATGGAAAATTCAATTCGCTTGTTTTTAATACTACTTCCACGAATTTATTCCATTTGCCCCCCCCAACAAACATTCACGCACAACCTCATGACTAAACATAGTTTTTCCTTTCTTCTTCTTTCCATTTTTGTCAACCATTTAATGGCGCAGGATGATGTTTTTAAATCCAGTTGGGCAACAATACCTGTCACAGTTGATGGAGTAGCAGACGAATGGAAAAGGCCTTTTAATCTTTATGACGGCTCCACAGGTCTTCAGTTTTCTATTGGCAACGATAGCGCGAACCTTTATCTCTGCTTCACCGCCAACGATGAATCCAAGGCCCGCAAAATAATGCGCACAGGCTGGCAGATAGAATTGTCTTCTAAAGAGAAAAACAAAAAGGTAACTGCAGCGATTATTTTTCCGCAGCGGCAGATGACCGGCTTCGAAAACAAAGAACGCACCGAACACAAATTTGACTGGAAGAAGAAAACGAATTTTGAAGGGTTGGTGGGTACTTATAAGATGCAGTTCCTCCAAATAACTGCTACGGGTTTCAGAACAAAAAACGGTTTACTACCTGCTATGGATACTACAGGTATTCAAACAAGCATTGGCAGCGATAGTGTGCTGGGTGTTGTATATGAAATTACCATTCCGATGCAGGCCCTGTTCGATGCAAACTTTATTCAACTGAACGAACAATTAACGCTGAATGTAAAGGTGCATGGTCTGGAGGCGCCAGCGGGCAGTGGAGGCAATGCAGGAGGCAACCACGGAAACTGGGGTGGAAATGGCGACCGCAGAATGGCTGGTGAAGGAATGAATGGTCAAGGTATGGGCGGAGGCATGAACGGTTATGACAACGCCAACCGACTTGGTGGTCAAATGCCGCATTCCGATTTTGGAGATGAAAATGGAGACGCTGGCAACAACATGGCTGAAAGAGCCGCTATGTATGAAACCGCCTCTTTCAAACAAAAATTTCGCCTCACCAATAAATAGTTTACCCTTTGAATACTTCCGCCCCATTAGTTTTCATCCGGGCAGCTTATGAATTATTACCATTTCGTTTTCGAAAACAACTGTAAACTTGCTTCCGGTTTTTAACCAACCTAAATTATGAGAACTCTTTTCTTCGCGCTTATACTCAGCACTGTTTTATCCATAGCCGGTTGCAAAAAATCCGACCCTGCTTTTTCGGGAGCCAAAGTCGTTACCAGCACCAATTTCAAAGCAGGCTACACCGATACGTATAGCTATGACGGTAACGGAAACGTGGCCGTCATCACCCGCAGCACCAACGAAAAACGTGTGTTTACCTACACAGGCGACACCGTGCTCATGCAAAGCATTAACGGAGCAGGAATAATAGCCAGTGCCATCAGGTATTTGCTGCATGGGCAAAAATATGCCGACACTTCCTACGGCTTCTATCAGGCAGAAAACAACTCCAACAAATATGCCTACAACAGTGATGGCCAGCTTACGCAGCAAAAGAACTATGCCTTCGGCTCCCTCACTTCCTATTCTGATTTTAGTCTAAACAACAAAAATCTCACTTCCACCAACACCACCAATGCCATAGCCAATACCCACAGCTATGCCTACTACAGCTATGCCACCAACACCAATACCATTGGCAATCAGAATTTCGGCATGGGCTTTTTGGGCGTGGGTTCTCTCTATCTACCGCTTACACAAGTGCAAACCGGGCAAAATGGCGACACCACCGGCATCATCACCTACCGTTATCACTACAACCCCAACACCAGCAATGTAGATACCCTGGCCACCTACGACCGATTCGGCCACCTGGTAGATTCGATGGCTTATACTTATTAAGTCTAACCGCAAATAATACTTCTTGCTTCACTTAGCAAGCTTACACCTGTTGAATTGCGCGCAAAGAAATAGGCATAATAACGGGTACCCGGTTTTAGATTACGAAAGGATTTTTTACGCGACTTATTTTCATCCAAATAAATAGGCACGGTATTGCCTGCAGGTATTATCAACTGACCATTTTTTAGCTGTATCTGCGTTGACAACGGCAAAGCCTGGCAACTCGGAGGAACAGTTTCGAGAGCGAAAACAGATGAATGTACGGTTGCGGAATTGGCCAATGGTCATCTTCTGTTGAACATGCGGAATAACGACCGCGCATTGCCAAACAGAAAAGTAAGCCTGAGTAAGGATGGTGGATTAACTTGGACAAATCCCGTTTATGACAGCACTCTTATTGAGCCTGTATGTCAGGGCTCATTATTGCGTTACTCTCTTTCCCCCGACCTACTTTTGTTTTCCAATCCAAAACATAATACCAAACGAAAAAACTTAACCCTATCTGTTAGTAAAGACAGCGGGAACACATGGCAAAAGCAAATCACTATTAATGCTAAAAAGAGCGCTTACAACGACCTGGTTGTTCTTCCTACTGGAGATGTTCTTTGCTTATTTGAGACGGGAAAGATTTTGCCATATGCACGTATTGCCGCCACAATAATTAAGCAGTCAGCAATAGTAGAATGAGATGCAACGCTTCTAAGAGCACTCTACTTTTTAGTTCAATACTTTGTTCCTGCCGAAGCCGGCCTTCCTGAAGGATAGCATTACACTTCCTCAAAAACGTTTAGAGCTTTGCCTTCCGCTGCTTCCACATATACTTGTACAGCACAGGGAAATAATACACATAACTAACCAGCAGAAACAACACAAACAGGTTGTAAGGATTAATCGAAAACCCCTTCATTAATATCGGAGCAGCAATAATGAGCCACTCACCCGAAACACCCACCGGATACAGCACAATAAAAAAAGTATAACGCATCCAAAGTAACCAGCTCGGCAAAGCATTCAGCAGTTGCAAAGCATAAAAGGAATAGCGAACAATTTCGGTAATGCCCCAGGCTATGCTCACCGTTACAATGCCTGCATAAACCAGTGGTGAAATCAAACCTTCCATCCTGAAAACATTAATAAGCACCAACACCAACAGTCTCGAAAAGACCTGCGCCACGGTTGAACCCACAGGCGACTTTACCCATTTCAAAACTGTGTGTACGACTTCCAGCACCGCCATACCTTGTGCAATATTCAGCAGCAATAAATTAGTGTCAGAAAGAACGCAACCAGAAACGAGAAACGAAAAAAGGAAACCAAGCCAGCACAAAAAAGCCAACACATTATAGCCTATCAGGTAAGATTTTACAGGTGAATTCATAAGTGGATGAAATTATTGAATCGTTAGTTTTCTAATAAAGGAATTAGCTTTTGTTTTTATCTCTACGGTATAAAATCCTTTCGGCAGCGTTGAAATATTCACTGAACCAGATTCTCCTGAAAGGATAATTTCCTTTGTTAAAACGGCCTCTACGTTATAAATACTTACTGCCAAAGGCTGCGAATTGCCTGATAAAAATAATTGCAAAACATCCTTTACCGGATTGGGATACAGACGAAGTGAATTATCATAGCTTGCTTCTCGAATGCCCGTTACGATCACATCTACATTAATCTTTACACTGTCGCTGCATCCAGCGCTGTCAATGTAAGTATACGTAATTACATGCGTTCCTGCGCCAGCCGAATCGGGATAAAAGAAAGTATCAATCACACCCGGTCCCGAATAAATACCTCCGATAGGCAAAGCGCCTGTAAGTAAAATAGGCTGACCGTTAATGTCTATCGAATCGGCATTGAAGGACCAGCTAACAGCCGGCAAAGTATCCACCGACAACGTAACTTGAACGATACTATCACAACCACTAATGTTTGTTAGGCTATCTACATAATCACCCGGAATAGTTAATGACAGCCCACCAAAATCATAATTGCTTCCTCGGCAAATAGTCGCTTGAATCGAAGTAGAAGAAGCGGGATAAACCGATAGGGTAAGTTCTATTGTACTGTCGCAACCCAAACTGCTTGTGAGTGTTTGGTAGTAAACACCTGCTGTGGTTAATTGTTGGGTGTAGAAAAAATAAGGAGAACCATTGCAGGTATAATCTAAGTAGGCGGAGCCTGTCGAAAAACATTGGCTATAGATATCGCAGATCTGTGCTTGTGATGTAATCGGCAATCCGCTTATAAAATTAGAAGCAAGCGGCAGCAGCATTTTATCGCGAATAGCACCCGCATTGCCACTGTTAGCTGCCAAAAAATTGGAATTACCCCATGGGTCATTGCCTGCATAAGCAGCATACACAGTTCCTAAATCAGCAACCAAAGACGCAGCAGGCTCACCGATATTGATGTTCTTTACATTCTTCTTCGATGGTATGCCACCGCAACCTGGGTTACAGATAAACGAACTGCCACAACCGCTTATGGTTAAATAGTTTCCATGCTTGTCGGGCGAAGCATAAACCGTATCAACCCCCGCAGGAAACAAAGCACTTTTGTAAGGAAGTGTTTCCACCTGTTCGCACAAAGTTCCTGCGTGCGAAACCGTTTGAATGGTTCCGCCCATCCAATGTTGCATCACCGTATCATACATCCATCCGGTTGCTGTATCACTCCCAATATATTTTAAAGAAAAATTAAAACCTTCCACATCAGCCGTATGTCCCGATAGGCCACAATCTTTTCCATACAGCAGCGCGGTGTTTATTTTTATCAATGGATTATACCAAACCAATCCGGTTGCCAAACCGCCTGAAGGCACTATCGCTACGGGCTGAGTAAGCACCAGGCTAACCGTTGCCAATGAACAATATTGCTGAGGCACAGGATAGATATGGCAAACAATCAAATTCGAATCTCCAGTTCCGTTCAATGCCGGCCCTGGACAACTTTCATCATCAAACTGAATAAGCGTGGGCATAAAATAATTGAGCAGCTTTTGTTCCAACGCATCATCCATTCCGTCTAAATCATTGTCAACGATAGTTGGAATGGTTAAAGTATCAGTGCCTCCGCAACGACTTATTACAGTTACCTGTTGTTGAGCTTCAAGAATAAAAGGCAAAAAGAAAAAGAAGGAAACTGCGAGAAGGAAAATTTTATTCATGGTTGTAGGGCTAACTTATTTAAGCTTATTGATTTTACTGAACATGCGGTCGCAAGTAAACAGAACCAAGGAGTCCTTTTTTCATTTCGAGTTCAATGAGCTTTCCATTTTTGTAATGATAGTAGTAGGTAATTCCTTCACTCATATCTGCTTCGTAAGTTCCTTCTCCGGTTTTCTTTATGGGTCGCCATTCTCCTAATCGTTCCGAAAAAATATGCTGAACGTTGCAAGGTTCCCCAAAAAATAATTTCACGGCTGAGCAATCAATGTCGGGCTTAATACAATAGGATTGATTGTCGCGCACCATCAGATAGTTATTGTTCTGGCGGGTGATGGTATTGATGTGTAATTCCTCATTTCTCGTGTGTTTGGAATAAGAAGAGAAAAGTATTCCATATTTGTAAACGATGTCGTAATGCAGCGATAGCGTCCGTGTTGTAAAAAATATGTGAGCTTCAGAATTGCTTTGAAGTGTATAAGTAGTGATGCTGTCGTTCTTTATATTCCTCTCAATATTCGATTGGCCTATTTTATTGCCGAAAAGAAAAATATCGAAGCTTACTTTCTGCGAAAAAGAATGCAAGGAGAGCGACAGAAAAAGAAGCAGATATCTCAATCGCACGAAACAAATTTATTGAACCAGTTTCATAAACACACTGGCTCCTTTACTCATTTCCAATTCATAAAGTGCTCCGCTTTTGTAACGATAGATATTAATAACTCCGTTAGCCATTTTGCATTCATATACACCTTCGGTCGATTTGATGAAGTTGCAGAATTGGCCAACACGTTCAGAGAATATCTTTGTTTTTCCCTTCGGCTCAAGGAAGTAAAGTTGAATAGCCGTTAAATCAATAGCTTGTGATAGATTAAATACTTCTTCTCCTTTTTTAATCAAATACTTTGTGCCATCCCATGCGGTAGTGGTAATCTCCGTTACACCATCCTTAACGCTTTTGCAATAGGCAGAAAAAAGCTTTCCGTCCTTATACCGTACATCAAAATCCATCACCGATGTTTTGTGCGTGAAGAGGATATTTACATCGCTGTTGCTTTTTAATTTGAATTGCACTTCGCCATTGCCTTTGTCAATTCGTTCAACAATTGTTTCGCCTATCTTTTTGCCGAAGAGTTCAATTTCGTAAATGTGTTTCTGTGCTGACAGCGAAAGGGGGAACAAAAAAATCAGGGGCAACAGAAGTGATTTCATATTGCCGTGAATTTAAAACGAAAATTGAATCGTTTTAAATCGTTGAAACTTTGTGAATAAATTTTCCTGCTGCGGGCTTAGTAAACAATCACCTCGGTTACTACTTCTTCGCCCAATTCTTTGTTTACGTTCTCTTTGATTTTATCGCGGTTGAAACTCAACTCCTGTTTGAGTGCAGCAACTTCTACTTTTATATAAAGCTTCGATTTTTTGAGCGTCACAGAGGTCGTGTATTTGGCTACAACCTTACCCATAATATTTACCCAAGCCTCGCGAATGCGGGTTTCGTCAATGCCGGGCTTCAACTTCAGGTCTTTCACCATCTTGTCGAGGGCTTCTTTAATGGTTACACTGTTTTTGAGTCTCATAATTTTTAGGGAGGGCGAAGTTACTAATAATGCATAGTCTTAAAATGCTTTAGTCATTCAAAATTTACGAAGCCCTATAATCTTCTATTTTAGCTGTTAATATTCTATCTATATAAGTTTCCTCATGAAAACATTTAAATCAAACTACCATCTAATAGTACTGTCTGTTTTGGTTCTTGGCTTAACCCAATGCAAAAAGAAGGAAACAAACTCCTTTCTTGATTTCCGAAACACCACTGGTTTAGCAATAACAGTAGTATTGGATGGGGTGGCTCAAACTGCAGCAGTAGGTGGCACTGCAAGGTTTAACGGACCAAGCGGAAAGTCGGTTAGCTGGACGGCAACTTTAGATGACGCTAGTTTACTGGGTTACGTGCCTACATGGGGTGGCAGCGACAAATATCCCGATGGCGAAAAGGAATTGTTCTCGCAGGATTTGGGAGTGGACAGCAATCACTTCTTCCTTCAAATCAGAAACATTAGCACAAGAGCCTTTACCGCACTTACCGTAAACGAAGGACTAAGTGCAGAATTCAATGCGAATACTTCCATTCCCAATGATAGCCTTACGCATTCTATAGGGTACTTCCTGGCGTTGACAGATAGCAAGTTGAAGGTATGCACCAATAACACGTGTCGCAGTTCAGGAAATTTGACTTACTCGATAGATGTTTATGGAAATAAGCGCGTGCTTATTCAGGTGGACTATTAAATAATTACCTGCTCTACTAAATTACTGCCAAACGAATAAGGCAACATCGTAAGTGATGAAACAGGCTTTGTAATCAGCAGATTCGCATTTTTGCCAATGGTGATGGAACCAAGTTCATCTTCCACATTCATAGCATAAGCACCATTAAGTGTGGAAGCATTGATAACTTCTTCAGGGGTCATGCTCAGGTTAATGCAGGCAAGCGAGTTTACCAGGTTCATGTTTCCGCTGGGAGAGGAGCCGGGGTTAAAATCAGTAGCGAGCGCCAGCGGCAAACCGGCATCTATTATTTTCCGGGCAGGGGTGTAGGGGATTTTCAGAAACAAAGAACAAGCCGGCAAAGCCACGGGCATTGTTTCAGAATTATTTAAGGCTTTGATATCATCAACCGAAATATGTTCGAGATGGTCTACACTGAGTGCGTTTTGTTGGGTGCAGATTTTTACCCCGCCAAGTACGTTGAATTGATTGACGTGGACCTTAGCCCGTAAACCAAACTTGGCACCGGCTTCCAGTATTCGTTTGGTTTCATCTGTGCTGAAATAATCTTTCTCGCAGAACACATCTATGAAGTCGGCAAGGCCTTCCTTCGCAATTTTTGGAAGCATTTCTTCTATCAGCAGGTTTAAATATCCGCTATGGTTATGTTTAAATGCCAATGGATAAGCATGGGCACCGAGGAAAGTTGCTTTGATGGTAAGCGGTGATTTTTCTTTTAGCTTTTTTATCACGCGCAGCATTTTCAATTCGCCTGCCACGCTAAGTCCATAACCGCTTTTTATTTCTACAGCTCCTGTTCCATAGCTTCTCATTTCTTCCAGGCGCTCCCAGGCTGCATCGAACAGTTTCTCCTCTTTCGTTTCATTCAGCAGTTTGGCCGAGTTGAGTATGCCACCGCCCCGCTTGGCTATTTCTTCATAAGTCAGCCCGTTTATTTTATCGGCAAACTCGCTTTCGCGCGAACCGGCATAGACGATGTGCGTGTGCGAATCGCACCAGGCAGGCAGCACCATCTTTCCGGCAGCGTTGATGGTTTCATCGGCACGTTCGGGGGCAGCGCTGTTTTTGCCGAAGGCTTTTATGCGGCCGTTCTCTATCAATAAATAGGCATTGTCAATAGACGGCAGGATTTTCATTTCTGCTCCGCGCACCATTTTTACATTCGCATCCCGAATGCCGACTAATGATTTTATATTTCGGATAAGCACAGAATTCATGTAACAAGGTTAATCTTTTTTACAGGATTTGCTGAGTAAATCTAAATTTCTGTTTTGCCACGAATTTCACGAATTGAACACGAATAATGCTAGTCCAATTCGTGATAATTCGTGAAATTCGTGGCCAGGTTTTTCTCTGTTGTGATTTTGAACTAATCCGATTTTTTTGTTTTTCATTTACTAATTCGCACCTTGCAATTTTAAATTATGGCAGGAAACAGTTTCGGAGAAATTTTTCGCATCACTACTTTTGGCGAAAGCCACGGGAAGGCAATAGGCGTAGTGATTGACGGTTGCCCCGCGGGTTTGGAAATTGATTTGGCCTTTATTCAACACGAACTCGACAGGCGCAGGCCCGGCCAATCGGCCATCACCACCCAACGCAAGGAGAGCGATACGTTCGAAATCCTCTCGGGCATTTTTGAAGGGCGAACCCTCGGTTCTCCTATTGCCATCACGATTAAGAACGAAGACCCCAAGCCCGAAGATTATGCGCACTTGAAAGAAGCCTACCGGCCAAGCCATGCCGATTTTTCGTACGAAATGAAATATGGTTTGCGCGACCACCGCGGTGGCGGCAGAGCCAGCGCACGCGAAACGGCTGCGCGGGTCATAGCCGGTGCCATTGCCAAACAATTATTGAAGAAGGCAGGAGTGGAGGTGACTGCTTATGTTTCGGGGGTGGGCAAAATTGCTTTGGAGAAGAACTACCAACAACTCGATTTGCAGCAGACTGATTCGAATATCGTGCGCTGCCCCGATGCCGAAACGGCTAACCGAATGATTGATTTGATTCAGGAAACTAAAGCCAAAGGCGATACGGTGGGCGGAATTATTTCGTGTGTCATTAAACAGGTGCCTGTTGGTTTGGGTGAGCCGGTGTTTGATAAACTGCATGCCGATTTGGGCAAGGCGATGCTGAGCATCAATGCGGTGCATGGGTTTGAATATGGCAGCGGCTTCGAAGGCACGCGCATGAACGGCTCGGAGCACAACGACCTTTTCGAAAAGAACAACGAAGGAGAAACCATCACCCGCACCAATCATTCGGGAGGTATACAAGGGGGCATTTCGAACGGAATGGATATTTATTTCCGGGTGGGGTTTAAGCCCGTGGCTACGATTATGCAAACCCAAACCACCCTCAACACGGCCGGAAACGAAACCGAACTGAAAGGCAAGGGCCGCCACGACCCCTGTGTGGTGCCGCGCGCGGTGCCTATTGTAGAGGCCATGGCCGCGCTGGTTTTGGCCGACCATTGGTTAAGAGCCAGGCTGGCGAGGGTTTAAACTGATTTCCTAAATCTTTCTGCAACAAATTTGAGCCTATCAGGCGCAACTCGCTGACTTCTTTCCTGCTTAGATTGATGGATAGGATACCCATACGTTAAAAAGCTAAAAATAGGTTCAATTATTTATTAGATACAATGAGTTATTGTTCGAAACAAGAAAATACTTGAGCTCCTCAAAAAATAACTTGTATGGGACAAACTGTAACAGAAGGATTGCTAGTTAACAATCAGCAATTGTTGCTTATCAATTGACCTTTGCTAAGTAACAATCTGGCATTGTTGTTTATTAATCGGCCTTTGCTAAATAACAATTGAGCATTGTTGCTTAACAATCCGGCTTTGTTAGCTAACAATTGATGAATGTTGCTTAGCAATTGATGAATGTTGCTTAGCAATCGAGGATTGTTGTTTAGCAACCGAGCAGAAGTAATTAGAAATCAGGGTTGTGAGCCGACTGTCCGAGTTAACTTAAATGAAGATGGAGTGAAATGAAGAAACTTATAGTTAATTTCGAAAAAAGTACGGTTTGTATATCCTTTTTATGACTCCCCCATGTTTTTTGCTTACGTTTGATGGAATGAAGAAAACCAAGGGCGAAACCATTTCGGGCGGGCTGAGAAGTATGATGCTGATGGTGTTTCTTCAGTTCTTGGTGGGTGGGGTGGGGGCGCAGGGGTTTAGTAATTTGTATTATGACAACCGGCCTTCTATGATGTTTGGGTCTATTGTTCCGCATGGGCAAAATTATTACTTTACAGGTACCACTACTACTAATAGCGGACCTCCTTATTATGGTAAGGCATGCTTTGGAAAAATACGTTCAGACGGAATGGTAGATTCTATCTTTGGCATTATTGATACCAATCAATTCGGTTACGAAAATTTCAACAACACTCTTAAACTTATAACTGATGGTAATTTCATATCTGTCGGGAGCGAAATAGATTCTGTGCCAAGAGTGTATTTTATTAAAACTGATACAGCGGACAATATTTTACTATGGCAACAATATACAGAACAGGGAGTTGATTTATACCATGCGCAGGATGTGGTAGAAATACCTGATGGAGGTTACCTAATCGCTATCAACGCCCATTTTATCAGTAGTAATTCGCAGGTCATTATTATAAGAACTGATTTGGCAGGAAATGTAATAAATAAGCGAACCTATGGATTAGCAGCTAATGAATTTCCATGGGTAATTCGCCCAATGCTCAATGGTCATTATATGATAGGGGGATTCTCGGGCAAGACTAATAGCAATACACCCTATTGGGCAAAAACTTGGCTGCTCGAAGTGGATAGCATGGGTAATTATATAAGTCAATGGCTAGATACTAATACCAGAAACCTTTGGCCTCGCGGTATGCAACAAACAGCAGATAGCGGATGGATTATTGTAAGGCAACATCTAAGCTATGATATTAACGATTTCCAAAAGTATAACGCCTCGATTGTAAAATATGATAACCATTTTGGAATAGAGTGGGAGCAACATTTAGGGGATTCCAGCGATGTAACGGGTTTCTACGATGTAGAGATTTTACCGGATGGTAAATATATAGCCTGTGGCACCACACCAATTTGGGGAAGCGATTCAGCGCATCGTTTTGGATGGATAGTAAAATTTGATACAGATGGAACTGTAATCTGGGACAGGAAATATGTCTCGTATGAAAGATTCGGAACACATAGCTTTTTAGATGACATAGATGTATTGCCCAATGGAGACCTGCTCGCCTGTGGTGAATTGCAATTTACATTTGATGTCGGCATTACGCCTTTACAACAAGGTTGGATATTGCGTACGGATAGTAACGGTTGTGAGTTGAGTAGTTGTGTAACAGGCATTTCCCAATCCGAAATCCGCCATCCGAAATTCGCAATCTTCCCCAATCCCGCCAGCGACCAAGTTTTTATAGAATCCGCCACCACCACCCAAGGCGAACTAAGCATAGCCGATGAACTCGGCAGAGTCCTTTATACCAATCCGCACTTTGACGGAGCCACTGCCATAAAAGTAAACAACTGGATGAACGGCATCTATTTCTACCGCCTGCGGACAAGCACTAATGAACAGAGGAGCGGGAAGATAGTGGTGCAGCATTAACATAGGTTAAGTTCAAAGCTAAAAGTCAAAAGCTAAAAGTGGAACAGCCAAAAGCAAAATCAATTTCACGCAAAGAACACGAAGAAACAGACCGTAAAGAACACGAAGGAATACCTTTCCGATTTTTCTCTGTGTCCTCGTTTGTATTCCCTCAGTGTCTTCTGTGATTCCCCCTTTCTGATTTCAATACTCCTATCAACAGTTCTTACTTAGCAGAGGTTTCTTATTTTCATTTTCGAAACATTCATCCATACCAAACCGATACCCATGAAAAGATATTTACTCTGCTTTTCCGTTCTCCTGTTGTTGAGTTTTTTCGGCAAAGCACAAACCCCCACCTGGGCTACTGATATAGCGCCCATACTTTATGCCAACTGTACCAAGTGTCACCATACCGGTGGGGCAGGGCACTTTTCGCTGATGACTTTTTCTGATGCTTATACCTATGGGTTCAGCATGGCCAGCGATGTCAGCAACAAAATAATGCCTCCATGGCCACCCGACCAAAACTACAAGCACTTTGCCCACGAGCGCGTTATTTCGCAAACTGAAATTGATGCCATCAACAGTTGGGTAACCGCTGGCCGGCCTATGGGCGATATAACCCAGGCACCCGCCCAACCAACATACAGCAACGGCTCGCAATTGGGCACAGTAAACCTGACCGTTAAAACCCCCGATTACTCCCCCACAGGAACCACCGATGTATATCGCAATTTTGTTTTGCCCAGTGGTTTGTTGCAAAGCAAATACATTACTGCCTTTGAAGTAATCCCAGGAGATGCGCATTTGGTTCATCATGTACTTATCTTCTCTGACACTACCGGAGTTCCTGCGCAGTTAGATGCAGCCGATGCAGGACCCGGCTATACCAATGCAGGAGGTACCGGTTCTTTAGCTTCTAAATTGATTGGTGGATTTACGCCCGGTGCTTCGCCTTATTATACCCCTGTGGGCACAGGCTTTCGTTTGCCGGCCAATACCAACATCATTGTGCAGGTGCACTATCCGCAGGGTGCTTCAGGCACCGACAGCACCCGAATTAATTTTAAACTTTCCTCGACCGCTGTTCGCGAAATAACCGTTTACCCTTTGGTTAATCATTTGCAGAACATCAACGCCCAAATCAATATTCCGGCTAACACCACACGAACTTATTACGAACAATACAATATGCCTTCCGGCAACTGGACTTTTCTTTCGGCATTTCCCCACATGCACCTGATTGGCCGCTCTATTGAATGTTTTGCTACGACTACTATTCCGAACGATACGATTCGTTTTGTCAACGTGCCTAATTGGGATTTTAACTGGCAGGATACGTATGTGTTTCCAAACGCGGTAAAGGTGCCCGGTGGCACCGGCAATTCTATAAAGGCAAGAGCTTTTTATGATAACACTGCCAATAATCCTTTCAACCCCAACAATCCATTGGCCGCTGTGCATGCTGGCGAAGCTACTACGGATGAAATGATGATGGTGTTCTTTGGTTTTATGCCTTATGTAACGGGAGATGAAAACCTGATAATTGACCGGAGAGTAATTCCGCAGGGGGCCACTACTTTCTGCAATGGTCAGCAAGTGGTTTTGAAAACTATCGAAGGAACAGGCTATACCTATCAATGGTATAAAAACGGAACCAGTATAAGCGGTGCCAATTCTTTTGCTTACAGCGCCACACAGGCGGGCAATTATCATGTACTCATTTCGTTGGGACCAAACTCAGCCTACTCCGATACCATTCCTGTGACAGTAAGCGCTGCACCCACTGCGGCTATTACTTCTGCCCTCAATTCTTTTTGTCCGGGTGGTTCGATTACGCTTAACGCCACTACAGGCACAGGCTACACCTACCAATGGTTAAATAATGCCACGCCTATTACAAACGCTACAGCCGCGTCCTACACAGCGACAGCGGCAGGCAGCTATACGCTGCAAGTGTACAACGGTTGCTATGCACTTTCTACGGCCAAAACAATTACCGCTGCATCAGCCCCTTCCAACGCGGTTATGACCATAGGCTCGCCTACGTTTTGCGTGGGAGCCAATGTAACCTTGAGTGCCCCGGCCGGACTGACCTATCATTGGAGTAATAATGCCACCAGTCAAAATATAGTGCTCACTCAATCCGGAAATTATCTGGTAACCGTAACAGGTGCAAATAACTGCACGGCCGTTTCTACACCAATAACGGTAACGGCTAACGCACTACCATCGGCTACTATTACACCAAGTGGAATTACTACTTTTTGTGCCGGAGGCAATGTGACTCTTTCGGCTCCAGCCTTGCTTAGCTATCACTGGAGTGGCGGGCAAACAAGTTCGTCTATTCAGGTTACACAAACTGGTGATTATGCACTTACTGTCACCGATGCTAATACTTGCAGGGCATCGGCTGCTGCTGTCCATGTAACGGTTAATACAAACCCATCGGCTGCAGTTAATGCCTCCGGTTCTACCACATTTTGTGCAGGAGGAACTGTATCGTTAAGCGCCCCTGCCGGCCTTACTTATCATTGGAGCAACAACGCTGCTTCGCAAACTATTGCCGCTACACAAACCGGGAATTATTTGGTGACGGTTACCGGTTCCAATAGCTGTACGGCAGTTTCTACTCCAATTGCGGTTACGGTCAATCCGCTTCCATCCTCTACTATTACACCAAGTGGGCTGACTACTTTCTGTAGTGGTGGCAGTGTAACCCTTTCGGCTCCTGCATCGCTTAGCTATCATTGGAGTGGCGGACAGACAAGTTCTTCTATCCAGGTAACACAAACAGGCGACTATGCACTTACCGTTACCGATGCCAACACTTGCAGTGCTTCAGCGGCTGCGGTGCATGTGACCGTACATTCTACACCATCGGTTTCTATCACTGCTTCGGGTTCAACAGAATTTTGCAATGGAGGTAGTGTAGTGTTAAATGCCACTAATGCTGCTGCTTACTCATGGAGCGATGGAGCTGTTGCTTCTTCTTCCACTATCAACACAAGCGGCACTGTTTCGGTCACCATTACCGATGCTAATAGCTGCACCAATACAACTTCTCAAATAGTTACCGAATATCCGGCTGTTGACAACACCATCACCACCGACCGACCGACTACTATCTGTCCCGGTGAACAGGTTAACCTTTCTGCTGCTGCTGGTTTCAGTTATAACTGGAGCAATAGTGCCACCGGTCAAAGCATTGCTGTATCTGCCAATGGAACCTTTGCTGTTACAGTTACCGATAGTCATAGTTGTTCGGCAGTATCTGCACCGGTAACGATTACCGTTAGCAATAATGCAGTGGCTTCTATTACTCCTTCAGGTTCTACCAATCTATGTAGTGGTGGTTCTGTTCAACTCACTGCCTCTTCAGGCGATGTTTATTTATGGAGCAATGGCGACACCTCGCAAACTATAGCTGTGTCATCCACGGGCAGTTTTTCAGTAGTCGTAACTACCTCGGGTACTTGCATTGCAGTTTCTGATACCACAGAGGTGGTGCTGAACACAAACCCTATAGTTACCTTATCGGGCAATGCCGACACGGTGTGCAGCAGTGCCGGAGCGATACAACTAACAGGCGGTAATCCACCAAGCGGAACCTTTTCGGGCAATGCTGTCAGTGGTTCTTTGTTCGATGCCTCCACAGCAGCTCCGGGCTCCAATCTGATTACCTATTCTTATACCGATAACAATGGTTGCAGCAGCTTAGCTACCGAAACCATTGAAGTGGAGGTGTGTTCAGGTATTAGTACCTTGAGTGAAAACAGTATCCGCATTCAACCCAATCCTAACAACGGAACATTTGAAATCTATTTAGATGGAAACAACAGCAGCAATGCTGAAGCAAAGGTGTTTGATGCTTCCGGTAAACTGGTTTACAATAACGTGTTGGTTGAAAGTTCTTCGACCATATCCTTGGGAGAGGTTTCCTCAGGCATTTATCTGTTGCAGGTAAAAACAGCTACGGGAACATTCAGACGGAAGGTAGTAATTGGAAATTAAAAACGGATGCTGCCGGATTATTGAATGGTTTAAACCAAACATATTCCGTTCGTTAAATGGCTTAATCTTGTCCCCGATAAAATCAAAATTATGAGAAATATTGTACGGCTTTTGGCGGTGTCTTTTGTGTTTGTTCTATTTACTACTGTTGCCTTTTCTCAACTTTCGGAAGGTGGTACTCCTGCCGGATTTAAACTGGCACCTACCAATCATTTGATGGTTGAGCAAATGCCTGTGTTTGATATAGATTCGATGTATGCAGAAGATGCTGTCAACGCACAACACAAGGAGCATCCTTTCCGTTTTGGTTATAATCATTTGGTCAATTACAACATTCAAAATTCAGGAAGGATTGTAACACAAAGTAACGGTGACCGCATCTGGCAGTTGGATGTTCGTTCGTCCGGAGCGATCAGTATTAATTTAGCATTCAGTAGTTTCTATTTACCGGACGGAGCAAAGTTGTTTGTGTATTCACCAGACCATACTCAAATACTGGGAGCTTTTACTTCGGCCAATAATTATCAGGACCATTATTTCGGTACCGATTTTATTTATGATGATGAAGTGATTGTTGAGTACGATGAACCCGCAAATGTTTCGGGGCAGGGTACCTTTACCTTGTTTCGTGTTACCCACGGTTACAAGAATGTGTTTAATATGATGAAAGCTTTGGGCGATGCTGGGAACTGTATTAATAATGTCAATTGCCCCCAGTATTCTGCCTGGGGCAATCAAAAGAGGTCAGCGGTTTGTCTGGTATCGGGCGGCAGCGAATTCTGCTCGGGTTCCCTTGTAAATAATACTTCGAATGATGGTACCCCGTATATCCTTACAGCCAACCATTGCGGCACTGCTGATGGCACCTGGGTATTTCGCTTTAACTGGGAGGGCCCCGGTTGTCCAAATCCTGCCAGCAATCCTGCTTCTCAATCTATTAGCGGAGGTACGCCTGTGGCTAACCGTGCAGGTTCCGATTTTGACTTATGCCGTATGAGTTCGGTGCCACCTTCCAACTTCAACGTGTTTTATGCCGGTTGGGATCATTCAGGTACTCCGGCTACAAGTGTAACTTGTATTCATCACCCCAGTGGAGATATAAAAAAGCTATCACAAGCTAATAATGCCGTAACCGCTAGTACCTATAGCAATGCACAAACTTGGCGCATTGGTCAATGGACGGATGGAGTGACAGAGGGAGGTTCTTCGGGCTCGCCCTTGTTTGACCAAAACAAACGAATTATCGGTCAGCTTTACGGTGGCTCTTCAGCTTGCGGAGCTTCGGCTGCCAACCTGAATGACGACTATGGTCGTTTTGATATTTCATGGAACACCGGTACCACACCTGCTACCCGTTTGCGCGATTGGCTCGACCCAGGCAACACGGGTGCCATTACCAATGATGGTTATGACCCTAATGTGGCTGCTTTTTCTTTAGATGCCGCTGCCTCTTCGGTAGTGTCACCTGCAGGAAGTTCCTGCAACACTACTTTTGCTCCGGTTATCACGATTCGCAATTCGGGAGCCACTACTATTACTGCGATTGATATTCTTTACCATCTCGACTCCAATACGGATTCGGTTTATCATTGGAGCGGCTCGCTTACCTCTACTAATTCAACCAACGTCACGCTTTCAACTTTATCGGCTGCTGCCGGAACCCACACCTTTCGTTTCAAGGTCGTTGGTCCAAATGCCGGAACCGACTTAAACCCCGCCAATGACTCTACTTTCGGTACTTTTATCATTCTTAATCCTGTGGCTGTAGCGCTACCCTTTAACGAAGGATTTACAACCAGCACTTTTCCACCCACCGGCTGGACTCTCGTTAACACAAACAACAATAATACCTGGACACGCTCTACCACTGTGGGTGGTTTTGGTACAACTACCAATTCAGTTAAAGAAGACGAGACGGTTCCTTTTTTCAGTACATCGGGACAAGCCGATGATTTGATTACTCCGTACATCAATATGACTACCGGTACTTTGCCTGCTTTTGTAAAGTTTGATGTAGCCTATGCCAAATATAATAACACCAACTTCGACTCGCTGGTTGTATTCGTATCTGCCGATTGCGGACTTACCTGGACCCGGGTTTATACCAAAGGAGGAAGCGGCTTAGCCACAGCTCCCAATACGACCAATACCTTTGTGCCAACTGCGGTGCAATGGAGACGCGACTCTGTAAACGTTAGTTCTTACCTGGGGCAATCAGCCGTGCGATTTAAGTTTGAGCACATCAGCGGATGGGGCAATGTAACTTATCTCGACAATATAAATATTAGTGCCGCTACTGCTCAAGCCGTGGATGCAGGTATCAATAATCTTAGCACACCAGCCGATCATGTTTGCACCGGCTCTCTCACTCCAACTTTCACTTTGTTGAATCAGGGGCAGGATACCTTAAAGACGTTGACTGTTTACTATCAGTTAGACAACGGCTCTGTTCAAAGCTATAGCTGGACAGGTTCATTGGCTTCAACACAAAACACGGTTGTTACGTTGGCGGCATTGACACCACCAATCGGAAACCACACCCTCCGTATCTTTACCTCTTTGCCGAATAGTGTGGCCGATGGAAATAATCTGAACGATACACTGGTTAAGAATTTCACAGAAGGAGTAAACCCTGTGGTTAATTTAGGGGCCGATACCACTCAATGTGGTGGTAGTGTAACTTTGAATGCGGCAAATGCCGGAGCTTCCTATCTATGGTCGAACAATACAACCGCACAATATCTTTCTGTTTCACAAACGGGTAATTATTCAGTAACCGTTACCAGCAACAATTGCAGCGCAAGCAGCTCTATCCTTGTAACCTTGCATCTATTACCCATTGTTTCGCTGGGTGCCGATGGCAATGTTTGTGGTTCATCCCATGTTTTAAATGCCGGTAACGCAGGCGATAACTATTTATGGAACGACAGCAGCACCACACAAACATTAACCGCTACCACTTCGGGTGTTTATGCAGTAACTGTTTCCAGTGGTGCCGACTGTTCTGCCAGCGATTCTATACAAATCAATTTGGTAGCCAATCCTACGGTGAGTCTTTTATTGCCGGTTGATACCATTTGCACCAGCGCAGGCGCTATTACCTTGAGCGGAGGAAATCCTGCAGGTGGTGCCTTTTCAGGCTTTGCGGTTAATGCAGGAGTATTTAATACAGCTGTTGCTACTTCGGGCACTTACCCTATTACCTATACTTATACCGATGCCAACAATTGTAAAAATTCAGCAGCTAATAATCTCATAGTCGAAGTATGTGCCGACCTTCAAGAACTCAGTTATCAAAGCGTTCGCATTCAGCCTAATCCTAGCAACGGTAGTTTTGAAATTTATCTTGACAGAAATACGGCCAATGCTGCCGATGCAAAAGTGTATGACGCAGAGGGTAAATTAATTTATTCGGTAGTCTTAGTTACCGAACGAACCCTTGTATCCTTGCCCTCTATTTCAACCGGCTCATATCTATTGCAGGTTAACACAAGCACCGGCACTATCCGAAAGAAACTATTGGTAGAGAATTGATAGCAACAAAAATATGGGCTAAAGCCCTGTTTCTCTTTCAAATTAAGAACCCCATGCCGAGGCATGGGGTTCTTAATTATAGGGCAGCGCTTATGATTAAAAGCGCTGCTCTGTTTCTCTAATACCTGTTATGGATTAGTAGCCCAAACCGTAGCATCTGTAATGAAGCCGACATTATCCATGGCCAGCATAGAGGCAATGGTGTGGGCTATTTCTTTGGGCTGTAATTTCGTGTCGGTTATTTTTTGGTCTACGCCTATCTTGCCGAAAAACGGGGTAATAACTTCGCTGGGGTTCACCTGCATTACGCGAATATTGTTTTTGCGCAGTTCGGCACGCCAGCACTCGGTGAGGGCCGACACCGCAAACTTGCTGCTGCAGTAAGCACTGCCACCCGCAAAACCGCGCTGGCCGGCTGTGGAGGCTATATTGATAATGTTGCCTTCGTTTTGCTGCACAAAATGTTTAGCAGCTTCGCGGCCTACCAGGAAGGTTCCTTTTACATTCACCTCCCATACTTTTGTAAATGCCTCGGCTGTGGTTTGGGTAAGGGCTGCATTGCCACCAATGCCCGCGTTATTAATAACCACATTCAGCCCGCCCAGGTGCGCAATGGTTTTTTGCAAAAGCGCCACCACTTCCTCTTCGTTCGATACATCGGCCTGGTAGCCCGTGGCACCCAGCTCAGTGGCTGCGGTCTCCACGGCAGCCTGATTACGCCCGCAAATAACTACCTGTGCTCCTTTGCTTATTAAGACCTTTGCCGTTTCGAAACCAATTCCCGAACTGCCTCCGGTAATTAAAACTTTAGCTGTATTTAAATTCATCGTTTTTTTGTTTTTGAATCCTTGATAAAAGAAGGCGGCAAAGCAAGTTTAATTTCGGGAAATGCTAAAGCGGAACGCATTCGCGTCAATGTATTTTATTGATGTTCTGTTCAGGCAGGTTCTCCGCTTCACCACCCTGTGCATCGGCTTAGCGCTTCACTCGCGCTGGGGCTCGAGGCCGAGAACCAGCGGGGTCGAAAAAAATCAATTGGTTATACCTATGACCTAAACGTACTCTTCATTTTTCTCTTAAGCATCTTCATTTTTCAAATAATCGCGACCAAAACGGTTTTCTTTTTAATTACATGCGACAGAACCAAAGCGATGTAGTTATTAAACGATTTGAGTTTCAAAATACAATTCCTAAGACTTGAATTGGTGACAAAACTCATCCATGAAGTTCTAAGAAACCTCGCTCCTTTGCAGTCAATAAGAGACAATATCCCCGAGTATTGTTTTTGGAAAATTTAGGTATGAGAAATGAACTGGTGCAAAAATATTTTGCTGAGATTAGACAATTGAAAAAGGATAAAGGGGCGGTTATCCTCTCTCATTACTATATGCCCCCCGAATTACAAATACTGGAAAAAGATGGGGGCGTAGCCAATTTTATTGGCGATTCATTGGGTTTGAGTGTTGAAGCATCACGTGTTGAGGCTGCTAATATTATTTTTTGCGGAGTAAGTTTTATGGCCGAAACGGCAAAAATTCTAAATCCTCAAAAGCATGTATTGATTCCCGACAAAGAAGCAGGTTGTTCTTTGGCTTCCAGCATTACGTCTACAGATGTGCAGCAATTGAAGTTGCGCTATCCCGGTGTTCCGGTGATTGCGTATGTAAACACGTTTGCAGAGACAAAAGCCGAGTGTGATATTTGTTGCACTTCGCGAAATGCCGTAGCGATTGCAAACTCATTTGAAACCGATACCATCATTTTTGTTCCAGATGTATTCATGGGTCAGAATCTTCAGGCAAAAATCGAAAGTGAAACCGGCAAAAAAATAATTCTGTGGCACGGCTACTGCGAAGTTCATGAACAATTTTCGAATATTTCACTTTCGACCATGAAACAAATGTATCCGGATGCTGAAATGCTTTTGCATTGGGAAGTTCCTAGAGAAACAGTAGATGAATCGATGCAAAGCCGCAAGGGAGTATTAGGCAGCACCAACGATATATTGAAATACGTGGGAAATAGCACTTCAAAGCGATTTATTCTTGCTTCCGAATGCGATTTAGGGGCCAGCCTTCGAGGCATGTATCCTGACAGGGAGTTTATTACCCCTTGTATTAAGTGTCCATATATGAAGAAAATAAATTTGGCCAATACAATGGCAGCGCTGCAATCCATCGGCAGCGATGCAGAGGCTTTATATGAAATTTTATTGCCGCCAGAAATTCTGGCAAAGGCCTATTTACCCATTAAACGAATGCTCGATTTTGTATGAAACAATATGAAACAGAAGTGCTGGTTATTGGCAGCGGAATAGCAGGTTTGTTTTACTCTATCCACTGCGCGCAGTTTGCTCGTGTAACCATTATTACAAAGGGCACTATAGGTGAATCAAACACGATGTATGCTCAGGGGGGGATTGCGGCAGTATTTGATATGGCTGATTCCATTGAAAACCATATTCGTGACACCCTGGTAGCGGGAGATGATTTGTGTAACGAAGAAGCGGTGCATCAAATTGTTCAGAACGCCAGGAGGGTCATTTTAGAATTAGATGCACTAAGGGTGGATTTTGATAAAAGGCTGTCGGGTAGTTTTGACTTACATAGAGAAGGCGGCCATTCGCATGCTCGTGTAGTTCATTCAACCGATGCAACTGGTAAAGAGGTTGAAACTGCTTTAGTTAAACAGGTACGAGCCATACCGAATATTACTATTCTGGAAGGCTGTTTCGCCATTGATTTATGCGTAAATGACAACACTTGCACGGGCGCTATTGCAATCGAAAAGAGTGCTTTAGAGGCTTTGCAGATTCATGCCAAAGTGGTGATGTTGGCCAGTGGTGGTGCAGGGCAGGTGTATGAAATGAATACTAATCCTTCTATTGCAACGGGTGATGGCTTTGCCATGGCGCATAGAGCAGGTGCAGTTATATCGAACATGGAATTTGTTCAGTTTCACCCTACTACATTGTATGGCCCGAGTAATCCGGTCTTTCTTATAACAGAAGCGCTTAGAGGCTTCGGTGCAGAGTTGAAAAATGAAAATGGAGAAACGTTTATGGAAAAGTATCATCCCCTGAAATCGCTTGCACCGCGGGATGTGGTGAGCAGGGCTATTGTGAATGAAATGGAAAAGAGAAACGTTCCATGTGTTTATCTGGATGTAACCGGCTTTAATAAAACAGAGATCCAAACGCATTTCCCAACTATTTACAGCCGGTGCAAAGATGCTGGAATAGATATAGTCAGGACTATGATTCCTGTGGTGCCGGCAGCACATTATATGTGTGGAGGAGTGGTGACAGATTTAAATGGAAGAACTTCAATTGGAAACCTCTATGCTTGCGGAGAAGTGTCATGCACTGGTGTTCATGGTGCTAATCGTTTGGCCAGTAACTCGCTTTTGGAAGGATTAGTATTTGCAGAAAATGCTGCGGTGGATACCAAATCTCGTTTGGAATCTAACAGTCATTTATTGCATCCTCTATATTTTGTTGCTCTGGATTTGGAGGAAGATGTAAATTTAGCTTACATAAAGAGCTACCTTCAGCAGCTAATGTGGCGATTTGCCGGGATTGTCAGGAATGGAACTGAGTTGAATTATTGCCATGATGAGCTAAAGCAATTGCATCAAAAGTTAAGTTCTAAAATTTCTTTGTATGGCAATTCTGTTGCTTCAAATGAATTGCTGAATCTGATTGAGACATCTTTAATGATAGTGCGTGGGTCATTGTTACGAGAAGAAAGCAGGGGTTGTCAGTACCGGACTGACTTCCCCCTTAAATCTGATTTATTGACATTTCAAGATATATCAGAGCACCTAAGTCTCTCGGCATAGATTACTGGGTTAAGGTTTCAAAAAAAATTGCTCGCCTTTGTCGTCAAAGGTTTAATGTATTGTTCTTTGTCAGCGGTTTGTCCATTTGTTGCTGTCCCTGTAAATACTGATTTTATTTTGACAAATAATCCCATTATTGTTGCTGTCGTTTAAGGGTGTACTGTTGTCCAAGCATGACGGAAACTTATAAATATACGAACATTTTTGTCCCAAACTAACCAAAACCTTCGCATTTTATCCTGTTGCTGGGAAAAAAGCGAAGGTTTATTGGTTCGCTTTTGCTCGTTGCCTTGTCATCTTTCCATTATATTTCATAAAATTTCCTCTTAGCTTTCGGCAATTACCTCTAAGTTCTTCTGAATTTCCTAGAGGATATCGACAACTTCCTAGAGGAAATCAGTAATTTCCTCTTCCTTCTCGTCAATTTCCTAGAGGAAGTCGCAACTTGCTCTAGGAAATCGTCAACTTCCTCTTGGTTCTTGATAGTTTCCAAGAGGGAATTGGTAGTTTCCTCTTGCTTATTGGCAATTTCCTCTAGGTTCTCGCCAACTTCCTCGAGGAAATTGAACCAGAACACCTAATTTTCTTCTGGCTTAACTTGTTGGGCACAAGATTTTTCTTGAGTAGCTACGGTTTTTTCTTGTAATGCACAACGTAAGGTTTATCCAGGCTTAAAACAGAAACAGTCCCGGCAAATTTGTCGGGACTGTTTCTGTTTTATAGTTTTTCTATTTTAATCTACCAAAAACGTTCCGAAATCCAGCACCTCGCCTTCATTCATATCGAGCTTAGCCAGCTTGCTGAAATCAACATTGTGCCAAACCTTGGTTTGGAAGTGAACGGTGTCGCATTTGAACAGCAGGATATACAAATCGGGCAGTTGCTCAAATCCTAAATCATGGTTCTCGATATCAGTCGGGAAGAAATGAATATGCGCCTCACCGTTTTCGTTCAAAGGAGCATGACCGAGATAATCATCATCGGTAAACAAATCTTTGTCGTAGAGCCGCGCGGTATATTCTTCACCCGTTAGTGCCGAGTCGGTTCCCTTTTGAATAAAGCGTGCTTTCACGGTCAGTTCAATTTCAGGCTGCCAGTTGTTGAGCGTATTTAAAAATTCACCTTGCATAGTTGTTTTGTTTTTCTGTATTTCATTATCAAATTATCAAATCACCAAATCATCAAATTAATAAGCTCTCGCAAACACCACTCTCTCCTTGCTCGGGTTTCCGCTGAACACACAAACACCATCTTCCTGTTTGTTGTTTAGGGGCACACAACGAATAGTAGCCTTGGTCAGTTCCTTAATCTTTTCTTCGGTAGCCGAAGTTCCATCCCAATGGGCCGATATAAAGCCCGGTTCTTCGATGGCTTTCAAAAACTCATCCCAGGTGTTCACTTCGCGAATATGACTATCGCGGAAGGTCTTCGCCTTGTTGAAAATATTCGCCTGAATATCTTCCAATAGGTTCTCTACATAATTGCCAATGCCTTCAAACTGCTGCACCGATTTTTCCTTGGTGTCGCGTCTCGCTACTTCAATCGTTCCGGCTTCGTAATCGCGCATACCCATCGCCAATCTCACAGGCACACCCTTCAATTCATATTCCGCAAATTTAAAACCGGGACGCTTGGTGTCGTCATCATCAAACTTCACCGAAATGTTTTTGGCTTTCAGTTCTTTGATAACCGGCTCACATTTTTCATAAATCTTTTTGATGTCCTCGCCTTTGCCTATAGGCACCAGCACCACCTGCAACGGAGCCAACATAGGAGGCAATACCAATCCTTCATCATCGCTGTGCGCCATTATCAAAGCACCAATCAATCGGGTAGAAACACCCCATGAAGTAGCATACACAAACTCTTCTTTTCCTTCCTTGTTCGAAAACTTCACATCAAATGCTTTGGCAAAGTTTTGTCCGAGGAAATGCGAAGTGCCCGCCTGCAAAGCCTGCCCGTCCTGCATCATCGCCTCAATGCAATAAGTATCGATGGCTCCTGCAAAACGCTCATTAGCTGTTTTCTTTCCTTTAATCACCGGCATGGCCATAAACTTTTCGGTAAACTCGGCATACACATTCAGCATACGCTCTGTTTCTTCAATAGCTTCCTGCTCGGTGGAGTGGGCCGTGTGCCCTTCCTGCCAAAGAAACTCGGCTGTGCGCAAAAACAAACGCGTGCGCATTTCCCAACGCACCACATTGGCCCATTGATTGATAAGCAAAGGCAAATCGCGATACGATTGAATCCAGTTTTTGTAAGTGTTCCAGATGATTGTTTCAGAAGTAGGACGAATGATTAATTCCTCTTCGAGTTTTGCATCCGGGTCCACAATCACACCCTTTCCGTTCGGGTCGTTGATAAGGCGGTAGTGAGTCACCACAGCACATTCCTTGGCAAAACCATCAATGTGGCTGGCCTCTTTGCTCAGGAAACTTTTAGGTATCAGCAAAGGGAAATAAGCATTTACGTGGCCGGTGTCTTTAAACATTTTGTCGAGAGCCGCCTGCATCTTTTCCCAGATAGCAAAGCCGTAGGGTTTAATGACCATGCAACCGCGCACACTGCTGTGGTCGGCCAGTCCGCTTTTAATAACGAGGTCGTTATACCATTGTGAATAATCGTTAAGCCGGGAGGTAATTTCTTTTGCCATACTGAATTTGGTACGATGTTTAAGTTAAATGTTAAAGGTGCGCGAAAATATTAAAATCAAGCATCGTTAAACCGAATAGAACTAAATTTGTCGTAACAAAAATTGCCAACGCCATGAACCGTATCATCAGTTATCTTACAACAGGCATCTTGCTTAGCTTCTCTACCTTGTCGTCCTTTGCGCAGGATGATCTTTACTATGACCCTAATAAAGATAAGGGCTATCAGGAATCTCATCCGGCCTATGATAATAATTCGCAGCAAAACAATTCGAATCAGAACAGCACGGAGCAGAATACCAATACGCAGCCAACACAAAGCCAGGCCACTGATAAGACCGATGGTTATGATAACCCTGCCTATAAGTATGACCCGCGCGATAACTACAGCAGCACTACCAATGCCAACGATGCGAATTATTACGCCACTGATGCGAGTTATTATGATGAAGATTACGACACCTATTTCTACACCACCCGTCTGCATCGTTATTATAGACCTAACTATGGGGTAGATTATTACAGCTATTATTTTACGCCTTCTTATTACTATGGATGGAACAACTGGAACACTTCTGTTGTAGTATCAATTACCCCTTGGTACAGCAATCCTTGGTGGAGATGGAACAGACATGCTTATCGTCCGGTAGTAGTTTACGACCCTTACTATTCGCCTTACTGGGATTGGAGTTGGGGTTGCAATAGCTACTCTTACTACAACACCTGGAACAATCCATCGTATGGTTATGGTTCTTGTGGCTATTACAATGGGTATAATACCTGGGGCTATAATGGATATGGCTATAATAATGGCAATTTCTGCGGAGGCTATGGTTACAGCAATGGCTATTATAACGGCTATAACAATGGCTACTACAACGGCTATAATGATGGGTGGAATACAGCTTACGGAGGTTATGGCCACAACTACTATTCCGGTCCTCGCCATCGTAAAGATGCAGACTCACCTTCCGGAACAAATAACGGGAATACCGGAGGTACTACATCGGGCACTACTGGCGGACCTACTAATCCAACTAAGACACCGGTGCTTAATGGTCGTGAAGTATTATCATCAACCAATGCCACCAACACCAAACCTGTAGATATACGCAATACCCAGATTCCCCGCGAAGGAATTCAACGGCCAATCACAAACACCGAACCTGTGAAGGTGAAGGAGGGTGTAACGATTCGTGAAACAGCTCCTTACAATACCACCAATCAGGGTAATGTAGTGGTAAGACCTTCTGAACAGCCGAAAACGCAAGCGCCCAAACCAGACCGTTGGGTAGGAGAGGACGTTCGCTCTACACAAAATCCAACTCAACAACCCGTTCAGCGCGATTGGAATCAGAACACCGATGTGCGTGAAAGAAACCAACAACAGAACAATGGTTGGAATTCAACTCCACAGCCGCGCAATGATAATTATGGCAATCGCCCGACAGAACAACCACGCAACAATAACTGGAATCAACCACAAAGACCGGTTGAACAGCCAAGACAAGTAGAACAACCCCGTCAGGTAGAGCAGCCTCGTCCAATTCAGCAGCAACGTCCGGTAGAGCAACCTCGCCAGATGGAACAACCTCGTCAGATAGAGCAGCCCCGCAATTTTGAACAGCGAAATAATAATGTGCAGCCAAGGCAAATGGAGCAGCCTCGTCAAATGGAACAGCGCAATATGAATCAGCAACCGCGTATGGAACAGCAAAGGAATAATGTTCAACAGGCTCCGCAAAGAAGCGCTTCTCCTCAAGGTGGTAGAAGACCACAATAGAATCCGGTTTTTTAATTGACAACAATGAAACGGAATCAGCGATGGTTCCGTTTTTTGTTTTAGTTATCTTCGCGCTTTATAAAAATTGGTGGATAGAAAGAATAATGAGTAAGAAAGGAAAAGTATTGGTGGCTATGAGCGGGGGAATTGATTCCACGGTTGCTGCTGTCATGCTGCACGAACAGGGTTATGAAGTGGTTGGCATTACAATGAAAACATGGGACTATGCTACTAGCGGAGGTTCTAAAAAGGAAACCGGTTGCTGTTCGCTCGATTCTATAAATGATGCCAGGCAGGTGGCTGTCGATTTGGGCTTCAGCCATTTTATTATTGATATACGCGATGAGTTTGGCGATTTTGTAATTGATAATTTTGTCAACGAATACTTAGCAGGTCGCACTCCTAATCCCTGTGTGCTTTGCAACACCCACATTAAATGGGAAGCATTGCTCAAGCGTGCCGACATGATGGATTGCGAGTTTATTGCCACGGGGCATTATGCGCAACTGCGAAAGGAGAATGAGCGTTACGTTATTTCAAAAGGACTGGATAGCAATAAGGACCAGAGCTATGTGTTGTGGGGAGTGAGCCAAAAGTGTTTGAGCAGAACGATGTTTCCTGTCAGCAAGTTTCATAAGCCCGCCATTAAACAAATGGCACGTGATATGGGTTATATAGAATTGGCCAACAAAGGCGAGAGTTACGAGATTTGTTTTGTGCCCGATAATGATTACCGTGGTTTTTTAAAAAGAAGAATACCGGAACTCGAGAAGAACGTAGCGGGAGGAAACTTTACAGATGCTGCAGGAAATGTGTTGGGCAAACATGAAGGCTATCCCTTCTACACCATTGGTCAACGCAGAGGATTGGGAATGGCCTTTGGTAAACCGATGTTCGTTACGGAGATAGACCCGGAAACAAATACGGTGGTATTAGGAGAGGAAGAAGCGCTGAACAGAAGTGGTATGTGGGTGGGTAAAATAAATTTACAGAAGTATGAAACGCTGAATGAACCGATGGCGGCAATCACTAAAGTTCGTTACAAGCACGATGGCGAAAGGAGTATAATTACACAGATGGACAATCGGATAAAAGTTGAATTTGCAACAAACGTCTCTGCCATAGCTCCGGGTCAAAGTGCGGTGTTCTACGAAGGAGAAGATATGATTGGCGGAGGAATTATTTTTTCTAATTTCAATCTACAATGAAATACGAAATGAGAAGTATGAATTATTGTAAGGGTGCAGTTGTTTGTTGCCTGTTGTCTGCTCTCTATTGTCTGACTCTTACTTCCTGCAAAGACAAGCTGGATAATTTCACTCCCAATTATCTTTATGATTATGCTCCGATTGAATCGGGACATTATGTGATTTATGATGTGGATTCCATCTCTTACCATTATGCCAATCCGGTTTATAAACGCGACACAGCCCACTACCAACTCAAAGAACTAATTGGCGATACTACCTACGACAACTTAAATGATTTGACTTATCATTTGGATTTATACCGCAGACCTGATAGTAACTCTTCCTGGACTTTTGACAAACGTTGGTTAGTGAAACGAACCACTACTAACTTTCAGAAAACAGAAGATGATATTAAGTTTGTAAAACTTGTTTTCGCTCCCCGTTTTGGCGATACCTGGAATGGGAATGAATATATTCCTACCACCGAACCTTATAAGCTTTTTCAAAACTGGGATTATAAATACGATCAGGTAAACTCTCCTTACACCTTGGGCAATATGACATTTGACAGCACCTTAACAGTGAATGAAGTGGATAACGAAAACCTGATTGAAAAAACCTTGCGCAAAGAAGTTTATGCTAACCACATAGGAATGATTTACCAGGAATGGGAAAACATGACCAAGACCAAAGTTGTTCTGAATTGGGATACAGCTGCCGAAACAGGTTTCAGAATAAGAATGAGAATGAACAGTCATAATTAAAAGAAGATTGAAAAAGCAAATTTCGCTACTGCTTCTTATTGGTTTCTCATTATCTGTCTTCTGCCAGCGCAATTATTATTGGATAAAGTTCAAGGACAAGAACAACAATTCTTATTCACTCAACAATCCGCAGCAGTTTCTTTCACAGCGCTCTGTTGACCGTAGAACAATTCAGCATCTTCACTTAGATTCAACTGACTTACCGCTTACACAAAAATATGTAGACAGCATTTCGCCTTTTATCGATGAATTGAAGCATCGTTTAAAGTGGGCTAACTTAGTGGTGGTAAAAGTTGAAAACGTAATACATACCGAAACGGTTTTGAGGACGGATACTGTTTTTCGAACAGATACATTCCATACTACCTTTCACTATACCTATCAGCATCACAACACCATAGCAAGTTCGCTTAACCGAACCGATTTTGATACCCTTATTACTTATCAGGCAGATTCCGTTTACGATTCTGTGGCGCATGCAGGTGTTTTTATTATTCGCGATTCTTTCTTTTTAAACGATGTCGTTTTTCGCAATCAATTCGATTCACTTAAACAGCTTTCATTCATTGATAGTATTGGAGGTATTGAATTCTTACCTGCGCGAGCTTTGCAGAAGCAGAGCAAATTCGAAGACATTAATCCGATAGACCAGCATATTACTTATCCCAGTAAGTACGGAGCTGCCTATCATCAGATCAATATGTTGAATGCCGACCTGTTGCATCAAATGGGTTATCGTGGAGATGGCATGGTGATAGGCGTAATGGATAATGGTTTTAAAAACGTAAACACGAATCCTGCTTTTGATTCTGCCCGAACCAAAATTCTTTCAACCTGGGATTATGTAAATAATGAAGCGAACGTGTATAACGAAGGAGACCACGGAGCAACTGCTTTCTCCTGCATCGGCTCGAACCTGCCGAATAAATATATAGGCACTGCTCCTGAGGCCGGCTTTATTCTAAGCCATACAGAAGACAACGGGCACGAGTGGGTGATGGAAGAGTATAATTGGGAGGCCGCAGCCGAAGCGGCTGATAGTGCAGGGGCTAATATCTTTTCTACTTCATTGGGATATACGGATTTCGATGCCAATACCGGTAATCATATGTACGCTGATTTAACCGGTGACAAAACAGTGATGACCCATGCCGGCAATATGGCTTTCAAAAAGGGAATTCTAGTGCTTAACAGTGCCGGCAATGAAGGTGACAAAGCCTGGCACTACATAAGTGCCCCTGCCGATGGAGATGATGTGCTTGCCATTGGTGCCGTGGATTCAACGGAGAAAGTAACCAACTTTAGTGGCAGAGGACCCAACTCGAACGGAAGGATAAAACCTGATATCTGTGCCCAGGGTTTAAACAGTGCAGTGGTAAATACCAATTACTCCATTGGCACCAGCAATGGAACTTCCTTCAGTTGTCCGATTATGGCTGGTTGTGTGGCCAGTTTGTGGAGCGCTTTTCCTGATAAGAGTGCCGCTGACATTCGCGATGCGATTATGATTAGCAGTAATCATTTCTGGACACCCGATAATGTTCATGGTTACGGCATTCCGAATTTTTACAACGCTTATCTTTTTCTTAAAACAAATTACAATTCAGACATCCTGCGCTTTAGCAACGATGTGATGGTTTATCCCAATCCTTTCACTAATGAACTGAATGTTTCCTTGTTCAATAGCGATTCGGTAGGCCAAACCCACACGATTGAAATATTTAATCTGCTCGGGCAAAAGGTATTTTCTGAAGACCTGTTTATCCGCGGTGAAAACTTCGGATCATTACAAGTGGATCTGGCGAAATCATTCCGAGCGGGAGAATACATCTTGCGAGTGGACCGCGATAAAAATCGTACACAGCGGATAATAAAAGTCAAATAAGCATTGGTCGTAGATACTATTGACCTGTTGCTGCTATTCATCGACCTTTCAGTTCATTAAGTGGAACATTTCCCGGTTTCTTCCGTAAACAAGAACACAATTAAATTGAAATGCCAGCTCAAGAAGCAAAAGATTATTACTACAACAAAGGTAAACAGGATTTCCTGGTAGGATTTTACGACCAACCATTCCCGGGTGGTGCGCAAATGGATTTAGATGAATTCGAAAAGCTCTGTAACAGGTCATATAAGTCCGGCTATGGAGATGCTCAGGACGAGCTCAAGAGAAAATAATCACTTTACTATTGTAATGGTTCCTGCCTGGGTATTCCTTTTGCCATCGCGGAAAGAATAGCTCGACATCCAGGTATAAACACTAAGCTGTTGAGGGACAATTCCAAATCTCCCATCCCATCCTTCGTTCACGTCTGTTGATTCATAAACCAACTCACCCCAACGATTATAAACTGCCACCTGATATTGGATTAAGTCTTCCGAATATCTCGGTCGGAAAAAATCATTGACCCCGTCATTATTTGGCGAAAAAGCCGTGGGGAAATAAACGAACGAATTGCAATTGTTGTAAACCAAAATGGTATCGCCTATTTTGCAGCCCGAACTGTTGCTCACGATTACCGCATATTCTCCAAAGCTTTTTATGCGAAGCGTTTCATCGCTGCTTCCATCTTGCCACAGATAACTGCTGTAGTTTCCCGCATGCAGGGTAATAGGCCGTTCTAAACACAAACCAATATCGGCTCCTAAGTTCGGCTTGGCAATGCTTCCAAAATTTCCTACCAACACAGAAGTATCTACATTACAACCTGAAGCATCAGTAATATGCACCGAGTGAAACCCCGAATCCACTGAGGTAATAACAGCCTGGTCGGGTGCGGCAGGAGTCCAGATAAAGCTGAAAGGAGAAGTGCCCGTTAAAATATTTATGCCCGCAGTTCCTTTACCCTGCAGGCAGGAATCGCTTACGGAGAAAGTAGTCAGTGTAATAACCTGCGTTTGTTGCGACACAGGCACCGTAACGGTTGCTACCAGGTCGCATGCGTTCGGAGAACTAACGGTAACAGTGTAATCTCCGGGGCTTAAACCAAAAGCAGTATCGGTGGTTTGAACTGGATTTGTGCTCCACACATAACTAAAAGGCCCGTTGCCGGTAACGGTATTTATAAAGGCTTTTCCATCAGCTATGCCATTGCAGGTAGCTGGCGCTGCTCCCAAATTTAAGGTTCCTGCATCTACGGGTTTAGTAATCGTAGCAGGAGCATTACAAGGTCCGCTGACCGAAAAGTTTACTTGATGAACGCCCGAAGAAGCGAAAGCATGCGTGGCACTTATACCCGTAGCGGTGCTTCCATCACCAAAATCCCATTTCATAAGGTCGGGGCAGAGCGTGGTGATGCCTGTGAACACAAACGAATTGCCATTGCAGGTAGACGTAAAATCGGCTGTGTTGGCAGGAGCTTTGCTAATGCTAACATGGTCAAAAGCGATGCCGTCATAATCATTGCAACTGGTGCCTGCCCCAAAGGTAAAACGTAAAAATACATTCGGTTCACCCGCAAGAGCCGAAAGGCAATGCTGCGCCAGCACCCAGGCCCCACTGCCGTTTCCGCCCTGGCAACTGCCCGATGTTTGTTGAACATTCCCGGTCCAGCCTTCCTTGCTCGTAGCCAAACCTGCAAGGTTAGTTACATTGGCCGAGTTATACCAATTGCTGTTGAGACAACTCGGTGTTTCGTTCGCGTTGCCCACATTCATCCAGTTGTTTCCTCCATCAATCGAATATTGAAGGTTCGAGCCATCATACGTTTTTTCACTTTCCCAAAATATAGACAGCGCAATAAAAGGATACTGCAGATTGGTGAAGTCGAAACAAGGGCTTTGGACAAACGAACGTTCGCCACTGCTATAGGTTGAAGCAGCCAGGCCGCCAACCACCCAACATTTAGAGCCACTGAAAGCCGAATTGATAACGGGTTTAATGGGCGAACCCCATGCCCAGTCGTTGCCCACGGTGCCCCCGCTTTGCCAGTTGCCATTGTTAGCTTCAAAATCTTCGAGGTAGGGAAATGTACTCACGCATTGGCTTTGTACGGCTAAGTACAATTGAACAGCGAAGAATAAACTAAATAAGCGGAGCATATTTTAAAGAGGGCGCAAAGGAAAGAAAATAGTCGTCTCTGGTTTGGGTCTTAACAGGCCTCTTCAAGAGAGAGAGGTTGGGGGGTGAGGAAAAAGGCTGTCCCGATTGGATTCATCCAAGCCTGGCATACTGAATTCCGACAAAAATCATTTGAAGATCATAGACTGCGTTTGAATATTCAAATTCTCTCTACGAGTATTCATACGCACAATTTGAATACTCAAATTGGTTTTACGAAGGTTCAAATGGAGTTTACGAAGCTTAGTAGAGCTTTTGAGGGACGTTTGACTGCAAAAGCTCCTATCGGGGGCAACTTTGGGTAGAAACCAAAGACCGCTTATTTTCCAAATCCCAGCGGTATGGCCTTTCGTTATCTGACATTAAGCCTCGTAGATGCGAAATATCGGTGGAATCCGTTTAATGTCATACAGGTTTCGTCCCGAACGGGACGAAACCTCTGTTCCTGCAACATTCTTCTACAAATCATAAACCTCGTGAATTCACATGTAGTTGTCATGAATCTACGCATGATCCTCAAGAATTCGCATGTAGTTGTCGTGAAAGAGGATGTAACACTCTTGGGTCCCGGTTTTTAGGAAAAATCTCGAATTATTTCTTGTCTGATTCGAATTATAACCTCGTAAGGAATAAGGTATTCTGTTTTAAAATCCTCTTTAAGGCATTTAGTGGTAGTTTTTTTATCTTGCACCCCAAACAAATTACGATGGCTAAAGTAGAAACCGCTCTCACAAAAATGCTCGGCATTGAATATCCTGTAATCATGGCTCCCATGTTTTTAGTCAGCAATACCAAAATGGTGATTGAAGCCGCCAAAGCCGGAATTGCGGGAGCTATTCCCGCGCTAAATTACCGCACCGATGCTGACTTCCGCAAAGCATTGGATGACATAAAAGCAGCTACAAACAAAGCCTACGGTATCAATCTGATTACCAACAAATCGAATATTCGTTTTGATGAACAACTCAAAACCTGTGTAGAATATAAAGTGCCGTTTATCATCACTTCCCTCGGCTCACCTGAAAGCACCATTGCCGCGTGCAAACAACACGGCATAAAAGTGTTTTGCGATGTTATTGATTTACCTTTCGCTCAGAAAGTAGAAGCTATGGGTGCCGATGCTATCATAGCCGTAAACAAAGAAGCTGGCGGACATGCCGGCAAAATTTCACCGCAGGAGTTAATTACTAATTTGGTGAAGAACTGCAAGATACCTGTCATCTCAGCCGGTGGAGTAGGCAATGGCAAACAGATGAAACAAATGCTCGACTATGGTGCCTGTGGTATTTCTATTGGCAGTCCTTTTATCGCCAGCACCGAAGCTCCGGTTACTGAAGATTACAAAATGGCTTGTGTGAATTTTGGTGCGAAGGATATAGTAATGACCACCAAACTTTCGGGCACACCTTGCTCGGTTATCAATACCGACTATGTAAAGAAGATAGGCACCGAACAAAATTGGGTAGAGAAATTTTTGAACAGCAATAAGCGGATAAAGAAGTGGACCAAGATGATTACCTACTACAAAGGCATGAAAGCATTGGAGAAAGCCGCCTTTGGTGCCACTTACCAAACCATGTGGTGTGCAGGACCTTCTATCGAGTATGTGCATTCCATTCGCCCGGTAAAGCAAATCGCCAACGAACTCACAAGCGAATTTGAAAAAGAATATGCCTCTTCTTCCGCACGCAAAGATGGCAGTGTAAAAATGTCTTTCAGTAACTAAAATCAAATTCACTCGCGTACCACATACTTGTATTAACTTACTACTCACTACTAACCACTCGCTATTCTCATGTCCTTGATTCTAACTATTGACCTCGGCACCTCAGGACCCAAGGTCGCGCTATTCGATTCAACAGCAAAATGTATTGGATATGAATTTGAAGAAGTCCCCTTGTTGCTTTACGAAAACGGAGGAGCAGAACAAAGACCTGCCGATTGGACAAACGCTATCATCAAATGCTATCAGCGTTTAATCACCAACACAAAAGTAAATACCAAAGATATTTCCGCTATCAACTGCACCGCGCAATGGAGCGGAACCGTATGTGTAGATAAAGAAGGAAAGCCGCTGATGGATTCCGTAATCTGGATGGACACCAGAGGAGCAGAGTATGTAAAGAAACTTACGCATGGCCCTATACGAGTGGATGGATATGGGGTTGGAAAGATTTTGAAATGGATAAACCTGACCGGTGGCGGACCTACCAAATCGGGTAAAGATTCTATCGCACACATTCTCTACATCAAGAACCGACTGCCAAAGATTTATGAGGCTACTTATAAGTTCCTCGAGCCGAAAGACTATCTTAATCTATGGCTCACTGGTATCTTTGCGGCTTCTTTCGATTCTATCACCGTGCATTGGATAACCGACAACCGCGACATAAATAATATCACGTATCACGATGGCTTAATTCAACTTTGCGGAATTGACAAAGCCAAATTGCCTGATTTAGTAAAAACAAATTCGGTCCTTGGCAATATTTCAAAAGAAACGGCAAATGTGTTTGGATTGAGCATGGATGTGAAAGTAATAGCCGGCACTCCCGATATGCACAGTGCTGCGGTGGGCTCGGGAGCTGTAAAAGATTTTGAAGGTCATCTTTACGTGGGTACCTCTTCATGGCTGGTGGCGCATGTTCCCTTTAAGAAGGCCGACATCTTTCATAATATGGGCACCATACCATCTGCATTGCCCGGTCGATATATAATTGCCAACGAACAGGAAACTTCGGGTGCCTGTCTGAACTTTATTAAAAACAATTTGTTGTACCACAACGATGAATTGAAAACAGGACCTGCACCGAAGGATTTTTATAAACTACTCGACAACATTGTAGCAAAAGTTCCTGCAGGTGCCGATGGTCTTTATTTTCTTCCTTGGTTATATGGCGAAAGAAGTCCCGTAGATGACCATAGTGCAAGAGGTGGGTTTTACAATATGTCGCTGAATCATAACCGTACGCATTTTATGCGTGCGGTATTGGAAGGAGTTGGTTTAAATGCAAGATGGTTATTGATGTATATCGAGAAGATGATGGGCAGGAATTTTGAAGCGGTAAACTTTATAGGTGGAGGGGCCAATAGTGATGTTTGGAGTCAGATTATGGCTGATATTTTCGACCGACCTATTAAGCAAATGAACGAGCCACTAATGGCTAACTCACGCGGCACCGCAATTCTTGCATTACTAGCGCTGAACAGAATCAGTATGGATGATGTATCAAAAGTAGTGGAACCGAAAAAAACATTTCAACCCAACAAAGCTAACCGTGCCATGTATGATGAGAAGTTCCATCGCTTTGTAGAAATATACACGAAGAACAAACCTATCTACGCTAAACTAAATCATTAATCGTTTATCGTTTGTGGTTTTTCGTTAACTATAAAAGACGGCGAACCACAAACGTAATGACTTAGCTCAACGAAATACGATACACGAGAAACGAAAAAATTAGCCCAACGAAAAACGATAGACGACAAACCACAAACGAAAGACAATGAACATAGAAGAAATTTCCGCCAAACTATCTTGGTTACCTCCATCTGCCGCGCGCTTTATTGAGAAGCGGATGAAGAAAATTCCGGCTGTCAAAAAAATGATTGCAGAAGAAAATGCAAAGACCATTCAAGTGCTCGAGCATTCTTCCAAGCCTTATGCCAATAAATTCGAGAAGCATTATTCACTGCCTTCTTCGGGTATCAGCCGCGAAATAATATTGGATGAAATAACCACCATGAGCAACCTCGAAAGCGGACGGTGGAAAGATGGTTATGTAAGTGGTGGTATTTATCATGGCGATGCGGAGCATATCGAGTTCCTCAATAAGGTCTATGCCTTGCAATCACAAAGTAATCCTCTACACTCCGATTTATTTCCTTCTGCATCCAAGTTTGAAGCCGAAGTTATTTCTATGGTAGCTCATCTGCATGGCAAAGGAAAAGAAAGCCATAGCAAAGATGTTTGCGGAGCCATCACCAGCGGAGGAACAGAAAGTATTCTCTGCGCCATGAAAAGCTACCGCGACCGCGCTCGTGAAGAACGCGGTATTACAGAGCCCGAAATGGTGGTGCCTGTTACTGCTCATGCGGCCTTTGATAAGGCTTGCCAATACTTCGGCATCAAACAGGTGAAGATTCCTATCACGGCCGATTATAAAGTAGATGTGCAGGCTGCAAAACGCGCTATCAACAACAACACAATTGTTATTGTCGGCAGTGCTCCTACCTTCCCGCATGGCATTATCGACCCAATCAAAGAACTTAGCGACCTTGCCCTTAAACACAATATTGGTTTTCATACCGACTGCTGCCTTGGTGGTTTCGTTTTGCCTTTTGCCGAGAAACTAGGCTACAATATTCCTATGGTAGATTTTCGTTTGCCGGGTGTAACCAGTATGAGTGTGGACACACACAAATACGGCTATGCCGCCAAAGGAACATCAGTGGTGCTTTATCGCGATGAAGAATTGCGTCACTATCAATTTTTCACCTGCACCGATTGGCCCGGAGGACTTTACTTTTCACCTACCTTAGCTGGCTCACGTCCCGGTGCATTGAGTGCATCCTGCTGGGCTTCTTTATTGACGATGGGAGAGGAGGGTTACTTGCGCGCTACCAAATCGATATTTGAAACTGCAGCAAAAATTAAAGAAGGGGTAAAAGCTATCCCTGATGTAAAAATTCTGGGCGAACCTGATTGGATTCTCGCCTTTGCCAGCGACACCGTCAATATCTACGAAGTGCTTGATTTAATGGGAAAGAAAAATTGGAACCTCAACGGCCTACATAAACCTGCATGTTTTCATATTGCTCTCACGCTTCGTCACACCCAACCAGGTGTAGCTGAACGATTCATTAGTGATTTAAAGGAATGTGTAGCTTATGTAAAGGCCAATCCCGGCAGTAAAGAAGGTTTGGCTCCTGTTTATGGAGTAGCGGCTGCGCTTCCCTTCCGTGGAATGATTAGCGACATACTTAAGAGCTATCTGGATGTTATTTACAAAGTCTAAATCCTTTAGTCACGCAAGCCAATAAACCATGGCCTCTTTATCCTATGGAAAAGGTAAAGATTATATTAGCTAAACCCAGAGTATATTCAATCTGCTGAAACTGGTTGAGGAAAGCACTAAATTGTTGTATACCAAAAGGGATTTAATTCTTCCCTTTCTCCGCAGTCTGATATTCAGCAGGAACAGTAAAGTCAGTAGCATTTAATTCGGAAGAACTTGCGGAAATCAAACTATATGAGTTAATCACCTTTCCGCCAATTGCACTGGTAGTAGATTGTAAGGGGAAGCCGCCAATTCTTTCTTCGCTCAATCCCGCCAATTCAAAACTGCTTTGAAAGAAAGAAGCAAACTTAAAGAAGCCGGCAGAAAAATCCTTCGTCACCCACATTTCGGTGGTGTTTTGACCCGTAGTTACGATCAGCTTCTCACAATTGAAACCCGAAAGGCTTTTTGTTTCTCCGGTTTTTTGAACCTTCACACGGGAAGTTCCAAGAACTTTATCTCCTTTGATATTCTGTATAGGAATTGTGAAGTAAGTTTTGGCAACCCCGGACGGAACTGCTCCCTCGGTATAAGTAAGTAGCTGCGCATTAGCCGCAGCTGCAATAAACCAGTTTACGCTGTTTGCCATGCCATCGCTGAATTCCATTTTCATTTTGCAATTTGATTCCGTTACATACCAAGTCACGGTGATGTTGGCACTCGTATTGGCATCGAAATATTTCTGTGTAGCAATTATTCCTTTTTCAGCATTGGCAAAAAAAGAAAGCAGGAGAAGAAACATTGAGCTTGTGAATTTCATCATAAGGTTTTTAAAATTATCAATCTTAAATTATCAATTCTAAGGTCCTACCTGGCCTTTTACTTGAGCCGAATTGTAGGTTCCGTCATTCAATCCGGTTAATGGATTGCTATTTCGTTTAACAGCCCATCCTGCCGGTTCGCTTGTAGGTCCGTAATAGGGCAGCAAACCACCGGGGATAGGAATGTTGATACAAATGTTTCCGATGATAGGAATACTAACACATACCTGAAGATGAACATCCAGATAACCCCTTGTTCCCAAGTTGGCAAAAGGCCCGCCATCTCCTCCATGTGCAGAAGGAGTAATATTGATAGTAGCTATGCTGATAGGAATGCTGATAGGATAATTGGCCTGAGGACCAAGACCGGGCACCGAACCAATGCAACAGGTAGCGTCACCTCCGGGTTGAAACAAACCAATATTGATTCCTCCACCCTGATTGATAATACCTCCTTTGCCCGACTCGGAGCCTCCACCACCACAAAATCCAAAACCAATCGTAATAGCTCCGATGATAGGAATGCTTGGAGTCCCCAAAGCAAGTCCTACGGAACCACCACCGCTACCGGCACCATAAATGGCTCCGTAGTTTTCAATAATTGTTCGGGTGGTTAGGTCCATTGCATTGCCTCCATAGTGCCCTGCTTCTCCACCCACTACAAAAAGATTTCCGTTGAAAGTCATTCCACCTCCATTTCCACCACGACCAAGAATATCGCCTTTGTTTACTATGCAAACCAAAGAATTCGCGTCAAGATTACCTGTTGTATAAGCCGGAATTGCATGATCGGTAGATTTCAATTCTACTGAACTGTTCACACTTAAAACAACAAATTCTGAGGTACCTGCAGGAATTCCGTTAACAGTTTGTAAATTATAATTCAACTGGTCACTGGGAATAGTGTATTGTAGGGGCGGCCGCACGTAAACATTGTAGGTAAGGAAATGAATTACATCACCGCAAAGTGCCTGTACTACAATCGGGAAATTTCCTCCAACGGTGGCGCACCAATCTGCCTTTACGATAATATCCACGCTTCCTGTCGAGTCAATCGTTGGATTGCCGCTGAAAGAAGCAGTTATGCCTTGAGGTAAAGAGGCAAGATAAATGACCGTTATGTCTTGATTGCCGTGCGTTTGTTGTACGCTAATGGTAGAAAATACAGAATCAGATACTAGGCGGTCGAGGGTATCGGTAGCATCATCAATACTCAAAGTGAAAGCACATTCGTAACAGTTTTTCTCATATGCCTTCAGCCAGCACTCTCCATTCCAGTATTCAATTAAACTATCTTCTGTATTGAAAATGGTAAGACCTTTCAATGGATTGTAAATAGAGTCTCGCTGATGAGTTGTAAGACGGGAAAGGCCGAGACCTTTGTTGTTGGATTCAAGTTGCAAAACTGCGCTGGAATCAGGAATCAGAATATTGATACCTACCTGTGCATGGAGCCAGTTAAGCGAGCCGAATAGGATAAAACAAGCGGTTATTATTTTCTTCATGCAAAGGAGGATTATATGAGAAGCCCAAAAGTAAAATTTTTGACGGATTCAAACGGGGGGAATCTTTTCATTAGCGAACCAGGGTTACACTTCCTTTGTATAACTGGTCTACGTAATTGTCCATATAAACTACCCATATCTGATAAACATAAACGGCCATAGGAGCATCGTTGCTTTTAAACACACCATCCCATTTAAAATTCATATCGTTGCTGTCATACATCTTCTCTCCCCAACGATTAAATACCTGTACTTCAAATTGTTTCCAGGCCTTCTTGTTTCCAAACACTTCGAAGTAGTCGTTGTTGCCATCACCGTTAGGGGTAAATACGTTTGGTATGAAAATATCATGAACCGGAATTACATTGATCTTCACGGTGTCATAATCAATGCAGCCTGTTGTATCAGTGGCTTTCAATGCGTAAATAATATCCGTGTAAGGAGTCGAAACCGGATTGGTGCAATCGGTGCAGGTTAAATGATAATCGGGTGACCAGATATATGTTTCCTGACCACTGCCGCCTATAGTATTACCAGTTAATTGCACGGTTTCCCCTAAATTGATGGTGGTGCTGTGCTCTGCATTTACATGAAAAACACCTTCCGTAATGGTATACGAATCAGAAACGGTGCATCCTATACTGTCAGTCACTGTTACGCTGTATTGTCCGCCATGCAGATTTCCAATATCTTCGGTTACCGCGCTATTGCTCCAAAGGTAAGCATAAGGTGTATAACCGCCATTTACCTGCAAGTCAATACTTCCGATGGCCAATTGGGCACAAGGGTTATTTGTGATGGCAGTGTTTAAGTTCATGGCATTCGGGTCAGTAACATTAGTTGTATCGCTGGCGGTGCATCCGTTTGCGGGGTCAGTTACTAAGAGGGTATAAGTACCTACTAAATTTACGAATGCCGAAGCTGTAGTTGCCCCACTGATGACACCGATTCCGCTCCAAAGATAAATAGCATTGATTGTGGTGGATGAACCATCAAGATTAATTCCGTTCATCGTGCAACTAATTATTTTATCGAGTCCTGCATTGGCATTAGGCGGAGTTAGATCAGCGGTTACAACGGCTTGGTCAGCAGCGGTGCAGCCATTTACAATATCTGTTACGGTCACTGTGTAAGTATTTACCACACTCACTGAATTAATCGCTGTGTTAGTTCCGTTGCTCCACAGAAAATTAACGCCTGATGTTGTAGAACTTGCAGTCAGAGTTACGGACGTAATGGCACAAGTCAGCAAATCATCAGGCCCTGCATTGGCATTAGGAGGAGTAGTGTTCGAGGTTACGACTGCATTGTCGGAAGCGGTACAACCATTACTTGGGTCAGTAACGGTAACGGTATAAGTATTGGCAATGCTTACAGTATTAGCAGCGATATTGATTCCATTGCTCCAGGCAAAGGTAACACCCGGGGTGGTAGAACTTGCAGTTAAGGTTACAGAAGTAATAGAACAGTTGAGGATATCATCGGGTCCTGCATTGGCGTTCGGTGCGTTTAAACTAGAGGTTACAAGTGTGTTGTCGAATGCTGTACAGTTGTTTGCATCGGTTACTAATAAAGTATAGTTCCCATTACTATTTACGGTTGGTGTAGCAGTTGAGCTACCACTTATTATTCCGGGGCCACTCCAAAGATAGGTCTCTCCAAGGTTTATTGGAGCTCCATTTAAACTTGGTTGTAATATAGAGCAGGTTATCATTACATCAGTACCGGCATCTGCTATAGGCAGGGCGTTTACGGCCACTGTAGTAGCAGCAGTAGCGGTACAACCGTTAGCATCGGTAGCGGTCACGGTATAGGTGCCGCTGACAGAAGTAGCGACATTCGGGATAGCAGGATTTTGGGAAGGACTTGCGAATGCATTAGGTCCGCTCCAGGTATAAGTAGTACCACCGGCTACGTTGAGTTGCGCGGTAGCACCGGCACAATAAGGTCCGGTGTTAGAGGCGACAGGCGTGAGCGAAGAATTGATAACTACAATAGTGGAAGCAGTAGCGGAACAACCATTCGCATCTGTAGCGGTGATGGTATAGGTTCCTGCCATGGCAAGTGTTGCGTTTGCACGGATTGGATTTTGAGAAGCACTGGCAAAAGCAACAGGTCCGTTCCAAGAGTAGGAAACACCTCCTGTTGCATTGAGTTGAATAGAAGAAGCGGCACAATAAGGACCGGTATTGGAAGCAGAAGGCACGGGCAGGGCGTTCACGACTACAGTAGTAGCAGCGGTAGCAGTACACGAAGCGGCACTAGTTACGGTGACGGTATACGTCCCTGCCATAGCTGCAGTAGCCCCTGCAATGGAAGGATTTTGAGTGGCATTGGCATAAGCATTCGGTCCGCTCCAGGCGTACGAAGTACCACCTGAAGAGTTCAGTTGGATGGTAACTCCTGCACAATAAGGACCGGTGTTAGAAGCGGAAGGAATCGGCAGTGCATTCACGACAACGGTGGTAGCAGCGGTAGCAGTACAGCCATTACCGTCTGTAGCAGTCACGGTATACGTACCTGCCATAGCTGCGGTGGCTCCTGCAATGGAAGGGTTTTGAGTAGCATTGGCATAAGCATTAGGTCCGCTCCAGGCGTACGAAGAACCACCTGAAGAGTTCAGTTGGATGGCCACTCCTGCACAATAAGGACCGGTATTGGAAGCGGAAGGAATCGGCAGTGCGTTCACGACTACTGTAGTAGCAGCGGTAGCGGTGCACGAAGCAGCATTGGTTACGGTCACAGTATACGTACCTGCCATAGCTGCGGTAGCCCCTGCAATGGCAGGGTTTTGAGTAGCATTAGCGAAAGCATTCGGTCCGCTCCAGGTGTACAAAGTACCTCCTGAAGAGTTCAACTGGATGGCAGTACCTGCACAATAAGGACCGGTGTTGGAAGCAGAAGGCACGGGCAGTGCATTTACAACCACTGTAGTAGCAGCAGTAGCAGTACAGGAAGCCGCATTGGTTACGGTCACGGTGTAAGTTCCTGCCATAGCTGCGGTGGCCCCTGCAATGGAAGGGTTTTGAGTGGCATTGGCATAAGCATTCGGTCCGCTCCAGGCGTACGAAGTACCACCTGAAGAGTTCAGTTGGATGGTAACTCCTGCACAATAAGGTCCTGTATTAGAAGCGGAAGGAATCGGCAGTGCATTCACGACAACGGTGGTAGCAGCGGTAGCAGTACAGCCATTACCGTCTGTAGCAGTCACGGTATACGTACCTGCCATAGCTGCGGTGGCTCCTGCAATGGAAGGG
>CANJVG010000011.1 GCA_947478005.1 Bacteroidota bacterium | reverse complement strand
GGCACTTACACGATTGTAGTAGCCGATGTTTGGCAATGTAAAGATACGATGGTTGTTCCGGTTACTGAACCTGCTCTATTAGTTCCTTCTATTGCTAACACAGACAGCGTAAAATGCTTTGGCGGAAATGACGGTTTGGTTGACCTGAGTGCTACCGGAGGCACCGCGCCTTATCAGTATTCGATTGATGGAGTTGTATTTCAATCTTCCCCTTCATTCACCGGTCTTGTGGCAAACAACTACACGGCCACAGTTCGAGATGCACATCTTTGTGTAAAAACAATTGCCTTTACAATTTATCAGCCAAGCGTGTTGGTGGCAACCCTGGCGGGCACTACCAATGTGAAGTGCTTTGGCGGTAATGATGGAACGGCCACCATTACCATAACCGGTGGAAATCCCGTTTATACCGGAACCTTGGGTGCACAGTCTGTTTCTTTTTCTCCATATACATTCACCACTTTAGCTACCGGTAATTATACCATAACCGCTACTGACGCAAATAACTGCACAGCTACTGTTCCGGCTGCTATCAGCCAACCTACTGCGCTTGTTTTGAGTTTGCTTGGTACCACGCCTACTACCTGCTATGGAGGGCATGACGGGGGCATTAACGTAAGCGCTGCAGGAGGAACTCCTGCCTACACTTATTCGCTGAATGGAGGTAGTGCACAGGCATCGGGTAATTTTGTAAATGTAAACGGTGCCTTTAATGTAGTAAGTGTGATAGATGCCAATCTATGTATTGATACTTTACAGATTGATGTGCCGCAGCCGATTCAAACCACCTTCTTAGATACAAACGTGGTGGATGTAAGCTGTTTTGGTGGTAACAATGGTTCCATTGATTTGATAGTGACCGGTACTGCCGGCCCATGGACCTACCATTGGAGCGGAGGTCAAATCACACAGGATATTTCGGGTTTATCGGCCGGTACTTATCAGGTTACGGTATCGGATAATATCGGCTGTTCGGCTGTGGGTATCGACTTTATTGCTGTTGCTCAACCTGCCGATTTAGCCCTATCCCAGGTAACTAAAAATGTAAGTTGCTTTGGGGGCAATGATGGCTCGATTACTTTGACCGCAACCGGTGGTACTCCTGCCTATGTGTATGCATGGAGCATTGCGGGCAGCACTTCTCAAATTAATAACTTATCGATAGGGGCTTATAGTGTAACTGTTACCGATGCACACAATTGCACCGAAACACTTAGCAATATGCCGGTTACTCAACCCGCGCTGCTGACCGTAAGTACACAAGCCGTTGAGGTTTCATGCCCCGGCTTTAGCGATGGTAGCGTGATAGCCACTGCTACCGGTGGTACAACCGCCTATAGCTACAACTGGAATCCTGCGGCAGCGAATGCAAATGTGGATGCGAATGTACCGGCAGGGGTTTATAACGTAACCGTGACCGATGCCAACGGTTGTACAGCCGCATCAGGCAGCACAGTGATTGAATTGCCGGGCATCGTACTGAATGCCACAGCCCATAATGTTCTTTGCAACCCACTGCACAACGGATATATTTTGATGAACGCACAAACCGTAAACCCACCTGCGACTTACCAATGGAGCAACGGGGCTACTACCGCTTCTATTTTCTCGCTTTATACCGGTAATTTTGCAGTTACCATTACCGATGCCAATAATTGTAAGGTAGATACTTCCTTCACCATCTTAAACGATTCAGCCTTTACCCTTGTGGCAGTTCCGCATGACACCGCTATTGACCTGGGGTCTTCAGTGGATGTGGTGGCGGTGATTGCGGGTGGCACTTTGGCCAGTATTATCTGGACACCTTCCGAGTTTTTAAGCTGTGGCGATTGTGTGAATCCTACTGCAGCTCCTGTTAACGATATGTACTATGTGGCTACGGCTGTTTCCGATTCGGGTTGTGTGGCGAGCGATAAAGTAACGATTACGGTGGTGCCTGCTTACGATATTTTCATCCCGAATGTATTTACACCAAATGGCGATGGCAACAATGATTTCTTTGAAGTGTTCGGCAACAAGAAGGCCTGGAAACAATTTGAGGTGCAGGTGTTTAACCGCTGGGGCGAAAAGGTGTATGAAAGCAACGACATGAACTTTAAATGGGATGGTATTTTCAGAGGCAAAACCGCTCCGCAATCGGTTTATGTATATCAGGTGCATCTGGTTTACTTAGATAACTATACCGACAAACTGTATAAAGGTAGCGTAACGTTGGTGAGGTAATATCCGAAAGAGGTAGTCCTTACGGTTATTAAACATCTTCTATTACTGTTGTTCGGGATTATAGGCTTTATAACAAAGAGCAAGACAAGAATGCAGGGTTTAATTTATGGCCTCTTGTAACTTTAAACCATGTATTCATTGCTCCTGCTGCGACCATTCGTTACCTTACAACCATCCATTCATCAAGTCGACAATTACTATTCGGAATATTACAACCATGTATGATTATGGTTACTCCCAATTATTACAATAGTCAAAACCAACTATGATTTTGGCGAGCGATCAAAGGCGAGAGTGGTTATAAGTATTTATTGTCGACATTTAGTTAACCATTGAAAAAATAGCGTTTTAAAAAATATAATTTGATTGAGAGTCTGTTATAAGAGAGTGTTACCCGCATGCACGAAATCATTTCGAATTTTCTACAGTTGAAATAATAGCTCATAGTTTGGGCAAATACAAAATCATCAACCATTCAGTCAACGATTTAACTTAAATGGAGCACACGTCCGCTCGATGGGAGTCGCTAAGACCGAATCAAGAAGAGAAATGATCTGAATTCAACAAATTATCCTTGCGATTTGAAGTGAAATGGTCTCGATTCACCATAAAAAGACTATAATTTACTAAATCCAGAGCTTTTCTCTTTGTAAAAAGAACACGGTTTTACTGCTTTAATTCTCATTTCCACTCGAAATAACCATTTCAGTTCGTAACATCATTACGATAGCATCGATCGTAACCATTTCACTTCGTAACATCATTACGATAGCATCGATCGTAACCATTTTACTTCGTAACATCATTACGATAGCATCGATCGTAACCATTTTACTTCGTAACATCATTACGATAGCATCGATCGTAACCATTTCACTTCGTAACATCATTATGATAGCATCTATCGTAACCATTTCACTTCGTAACATCATTACGATAGCATCTATCTTAACCATTTCACTTCGTAACATCATTATGATAGCATCTATCATAACCATTTCAGATTTAGACTGTGTTATTGCCTCCAAATTATCGGTTTTAACATCAACAAAACAGGTTTTGGGAAATCAAAGCCTTTGTTTTAATTTTACACTTGAATGAGAATACCACAAAATCGCGTTCTTCCAAGTCTTCCGCAGGGTGACTTAGAAGTTCTTATGACTATTTTGAAGTCTGTGCCTTCAAAAGCAGTTGAATAAACACTCCTGCTTAATTATTTATTTTTAGCTTCGTTTAAAGGTCTTTGCTTACAAATTTGAGGATGCCGATGTCCTATACTTCCATATTATCCTTCGGAGAACTTGGAAGAATTGGAAAATGTAAAAAGAAATAACATGCACCGCTTCTATCTGCTTTTATTTTTGCTTACTTCTTTCTTTTCCGGCATTGCGCAGCCATTTTATTTCCATAAGCAATGGGATAAAAGATTTGGAGGAAAAGCGGAGGATGGGTTGGTTTGTTTAAAGCAAACAATTGATCGAGGATATCTGCTTGGAGGGAATTCTCAATCCGGCATTAGCGGAGACAAAACGCAGGCATGTTGGGGTTATGTGGATTACTGGGTTGTTAAAACAGATTCTTTGGGTGGAAAACAATGGGATAAAAGATTTGGGGGTGGCGGTGCCGATGTCCTTACTGCATTACAGCAAACGTTAGATGGTGGCTATATGTTAGCTGGAATTTCTAATTCCGCTATTAACGGGGATAAAACAGAAGCAAGAAGAGGCGGTAACGATTTTTGGATAATTAAGATTGATGCTATAGGAAATAAGCAATGGGATAAGGTGTTTGGAGGTACATTAGATGATAACCTCTATGCAATGCTGCAAACCAAAGATAGAGGTTACTTGCTAGGTGGACTTTCTAATTCACCAATCAGCGGAGACAAAACACAAGATAATTGGGATTTAGATAACTCGACTGATGATTTTTGGGTGATAAAAATAGATTCCTTAGGCAATAAGCAATGGGATAAAAGATTTGGAGGAACAACTGAAGATGGAATATCTGCATTAGAAGAAACAGATGATGGCGGCTATATTTTAGGTGGCTATTCTGCATCCGACAGTAGTGGAGATAAAACGCAAGGCAATTGGGGCTGGGGAGATTATTGGATAGTGAAAATTGATTCTACCGGGAACAAAGAATGGGATAAACGGTATGGAGGAACATCTGATGACCAATTTGGCAATATGATAGTAAAAAATACAACGGGAGGATACACCTTAGGTGGGAGTTCTTATTCAGATGCTAATGGAGATAAAACACAAAATAATAAAGGTCTGTCAGGGGAGGATTTTTGGATTGTAAATATTGATTCTGTTGGAGACAAAATATGTGATAGAGATTTTGGAGGGACTGATAATGAAATATTGCCAAGTATTGTTCAAACTAATGATAGCGGACTTTTGATCTGCGGGATTTCCCAATCAACCGATATGGGTGGCGATAAATCGGAAAATAATCTGGGTGGTTATCAGGCATGGCTGGTAAAAACAGATATTGACGGCAATAAGCAATGGGATAAAACAATATTTACAACAGGGAGCGGTTTCAACAGTTTTGCCATACAAACAAAAGACGGCTGTTATGCGGTAGCAAGAACCCAAGAAGGGGGTATAGGTGGTTATAAAACTGAAGCCAATTGGGATACAACTAATTTTACTGCTGATTATTGGATAATCAAATTTTGTATGGATACAATAAGGTCAACTGGAGTAGACGATAGACCACAGACCACAGACCACAGTGGAATACAAATGCAGGTTTGGCCTAATCCTTTTACTTCAGATTTATCTATCGCTTTGAAGGGAGAGGATATACATGAGGCCAGTTTTACAATTACCAATGCTATGGGGCAGCTTATTTATAAGCGCGAGGAGAGCAACCTGGCACAGGGTTATACTAAGGTGCTTGATTTGAGGTATCTGCCCAATGGAGTTTATTTTGTGGAGGTGGGTACTAAGGAGGGGTGTAGTGTGAGGCAGGTTGTGAAGGAGTGATGGGATTTATGATTTCGGATTTGGGAATTCGGATTGCGGATTGAGCAGCCGGGGTAATGGAGAATTGATAATGTAGCCGCGCATTTGTTGTAAGGGAAAAACAAAGGCGAACATGTGAATACTGTAATACTTTTCCTGAAATGTGTAATTTCTTTGGGCTAACGAGCTGCATTTTTGTGCGGTTCATTAAACCCTAAAAACATCAGGATGAAAACAACAGTTCCTTCGTTTCTAACAGCCGCTATTCTATTCGTTGGTATCGGTTTTATTTCCTCGTGTCAAAAAGAAGTAATAGGCTGTACCTACCCCGATGCCCTCAATTATAATTCGCGGGCAACTACCAATGACGGAAGCTGCATAAGCCGGATTTATGGCTGCACCGATAATACGGCAGCTAATTACAACCCATTGGCCAATACTACCAACGGCACCTGCCAGTATAATGGCAGTGCTATGTTTTACTACAACGCTGCCGGCAATGATGCTACGGTTACTGTGAATGGTCTGGTGGGCTACATTACATCCTATTACACCGGTCAATCCCCGCCTTGCGGCTCTTCGGGCTGTGCTAATTTTACTTTGTCGCCAGGCACATATTCATACCATGTAGAAACCACGCAAAGCCTATGGGACGGAACAATAACCGTAACCGCCAATGGCTGCGCGCGTATTCTTCTTATCTAAAAAAGGAGAGGTAATTATTCTGAGAGCTGATTGATTTTACAATCCATCGAGGCTGTGCTCATCGCCCTTCTTAGCCACCACGAAGTTGCCCATCACCAGATAATCGATATCGGCTAAAGAGAAACTGCGAACAGCATCATAAGGCGAGCAAACGATAGGTTCGCCCCGTATATTGAAGGATGTATTTACTAAAACCGAGTATTGGGTTTCATCTTTAAAGGCCACTAACAACTCGCGCAGTTGCGGGTTTTCGGTTTCGTTTACGGTTTGAATGCGCACCGAATTATCTACGTGAGTTATAGCAGGCAGCATTCCGAGGTATTCGGGCAGCACATTATACACCAGCAGCATGTAGGGGTTTGGATAGGCACAGTCGAAATATTTGCCGCAATCTTCTTCGAGCACAATAGCCGCAAAAGGACGGAACCCTTCCCTAAACTTAACGCGGGCATTCAACACTTCTTTCATGTCCTTTACCAATGGCGAGCCGATAATGCTTCGGTTGCCTAAAGCACGTGGACCAAACTCCATTCTGCCTTGAAACCAACCAATGATTTTGCCTTCAGCCAGTTTCTTAGCGGCAAACTTAGCGTAGTTCTGTTTGGTTTGTTTGTAGGGCAAATCGAATTGCTTTAAAGCCTCCTCATAAGCTGCTTCTTCGTACCCATTGCCGAGGAAAGCGGTTTCCATCACAAAGTTGCGTGGCTGATTCAGCGTTTGATGATAATACAATAAGGCACTTCCCAAGGCCGTTCCTGAATCACCGGCAGCCGGTTGAATAAAGATGTTCTTGAAAATCTCATGCTTGGCTATCAATCCATTGGCCACACTGTTTAGTCCAACACCACCGGCTATGCAGATATTCTCGCTCTTGGTTTTATCGCGCAACTTGCGGCACATGTGCAGAATAACATCTTCCACTATCTGCTGCGCTGCTGCGGCCACATTCAGTTCTTTTTCGGTCCAGTCCTTCCCTTCCGTTTTCGATGGGCCAAACAGGTCGGTGAACTTCTTGGTTACCGGAGTTTTGCGGGTGTAGTGGTAGCAAAAATAGCTCATGTCTATTTCAAAACCACCTTCATCCGTCAACTTCACCAAGGGTTTCATCTTGATGTATTCCTCGCTGTTGTGTTTACCGTAAGATGCCAGGCCCATCAGTTTGCCGGGGCCTTCAATCAATTTAAATCCAAGATGGCGCGATATAGCCTGATAAAAAGCACCTAAAGAATGGGGTGTTACCACTTCCATCAGCTTTGTAATTTGAGTTCCCTTTCCATATCCGGTAAGAGAAGTTGTCCATTCACCGGCACCGTCAATCGTTAAGATAGCAGCCTCCTGAAACGGTGATGGATAAAAAGCACTGGCTGCATGGCACAGGTGATGTTCCAACTGATGAAACTTAAACTTGTGTGGTCGGCTGGTAGGAAAAAGTTCTTTGAGTGTTTTTGGCAAGCGATTCATATCGCCCAGATAGTTGAGCATACCCAAATTTTCCTCAACTGTAAAACTGCGCTGCTCGCGAAGAAGAGTTGGTATCTTATCCCAGAACTTGAAAAGAAAAACCGGCACCTTGGAATAAGAGATAGATGGTTTCCAGAAAAAGGTAACGTGGTCAACATCGGCTAAATCTATTTTAGCAAAATCGAGACACTGTTGGATGGCTTTTACGGGAATGCCGCCATAATGCTTCTTGCGATTCAGGCGTTCTTCTTCTACCGCAAAAACAACCTTGCCGTCAATCACCAAACTCGCTGCCGAGTCGTGTCCGTAACAATTAAATCCGAGTATTATCATGGGGGTACTTTGTTTTACAAATCAACCGATTCACTAATCTACTAATCTCTATTTATCTCCGTTGTTCTTGGCATCAATAGCCGCCTGCAAATTGTTTTTAGCCAATTGGTTGGTTGGATTTAATTCCACCGCTTTCTTTCCGGCTTTGATGGCATTATCCCAATCGTGCAGGTTATTATAAGCACTGCAAATATTATTGTATGCCAAATCATAATCAGGGCGAATCTTCAAGGCTTCCTCTGCGGCATGTACACAATCTAAATACCTTCCCTGATTGTAATATTCTAAACTAAGGTTGAGATAGTTTTCAGGAGTAGGCGTTTGCTTACAAAGTGTTTCGAGCAATTCTGTTTTGTTTTTTATTTCGGCAGCATACAGTGGATTTGTAGCCAATTCTGTATTTAGCGTATTAAGCGCAGGATGACGAGGACTCAGTTTAAGACCCTGTTCAACCATTGCCTTCGCTTCACTTATTCGACCGTTGGTTTTCAGCATATTCGAATAATAGTAGTAGGCGTTGGGGTTGTAAGCATTCAACGACATACCATATTTGAAATTAGTTTCAGCCTCTGCCACTTTACCTTGTGCGTTGTAAAGCACTCCCAGATTGATGAAGATATAGGAGTAATAAGGCCACTCGGTTTTCGCCCGAACAAAATATTCCTCTGCTCCCTTGTAATCGCCCTTACTCATCAGCACATTGCCATAGTTCATTAAGCCTCTGCCATTCTTCGGTGATTTCTGCGTTACATCATACCATAAGGTTTCACCACTGCTCCATACTTCGCAACGGGTGCGTAGACCATAAACATGTGCCGAGAAGAATAACAGAATCACTAAACCAATTCCAACTTTTGAAAAAGGAATTCGCTCCAACGAAGCTTCATACTTTAAGTAAAGAAGGTACAAAGCCCAAACGCAGGAAATAGTTAAGCCTATGTAGGGAAGAAAAACACGGTGGTCGTTCAGCACTTCGGCAAAAGGGAAAATACTGGAGGTTGGCAACAGGCATAGATAAAACCAAAGAATACCGAAGGCAATTGGCCGAGACTTCATTTGCAGCGAAGCACGATAAGCAATAACTAAAGTAGAAATAATAAAAGCAATTCCTATCAGCGTTTTATCATCGTACCAATGAGAAGCTAATCCCCAATCAGTATCAGCCGACAAATCGAAAGGAAGGAAGTAGTTCTTTACATAATGAACCATTACAAAAAACTCGGTAATGAGATATTGATATGGAGTGCCGCCACCACCGGTCCATGTTTTAGGAGTCATGTGCTTAGCAAACCAAAACAGGAAGGCACCCAAAAAGAAAGCAGGCAGAACAGAAATCAGAATCTTTGTCCAGGTCTTAGGCTTCGTTACATTTTCCAACGAGTTATTTTGCTCAAACAGGAAGAGATACAAAAAAGCCAGTGGCCCTATTAATACACCCGTTTCCTTTACAAAGAAAGCACAGGCCATTGGTATTAGATAGAGTTGATACTTGCGCAGTTCTTTAAAATAAATGAAGACACAAAGTGAAATGAGGATGAACAAAGTGCTCGAACCATCAGAACGCGAGATGATGTAATTGATGGTTTCGGCATTGGCGGTGTGCAGTAGAAATACCGCAGATGTCAGGAATGCAATATATACGTTCAGTTCACTCTTTACTGCGGTATTGTAAATTTTAAGCGAGAAGAAATAGATGAACACACCCAGCACAATAAACGAAATGAAGATATGGACATGGTAAACAAAAGGTTCAGGCTCCGGTTTGCCTGCCAACCAATAATCGATGGTGTTCAAAATAGTCAAGCCCGGGCGATAAGCCTGATTAGCCGGAAGTGAACTGGTGGTCGTGGCATCGGTAAAGAAAAGCGGTATGTTCTTGATGTCACGGATATAGAAATTGGAAACGATGGTATGGTCGTCATCAAATTCAAAAGGATTATTGAAATGGTTTTTGTAACCAAAGAAAACAGCAGCAATCAGCACGCACCATAGTATAATAAGGGTTGACTTGTTGTTGTTCATGCGCAATACAATTTTTGGCGTGAATATAGAAGAAGACCTTTCAGCTTGGCGCCACCGGTGGTGAATGGAACTAACGATATCTATCCTTTTGTTTATAATAATAGGCGGTCAACTAAAACTGCATTCGGGTTAATTTTGAGAATCTCTTTTGTCCCGTATTCTTGTTACTCTAGGATTTCCGCGTTAAATCCAGAATCCTAAAGGGATAGTTCTAATTCAATACCTGGAGTTCCTTAGGCCAAAAGTAAGCCTCAACAGGCTCTATAGCGTTTTGTTTACCTACTGGCAATTAATTGCAGCCTATAGATGGTACTTTGAGAACTTTGGCTTTTATCTTCCCTCATCTCTTTTACATTTGCAGTCCGAAAAAAATGGGTGAGCAGCGAACGAAAAGCTGTGAGCTATAAACCGATAAGAAATGTTTGAAAATTTATCAGAGAAAATTGAAGGTGCGTTTAAGACGCTAAAAGGCCATAGCAAGATAACTGAGCTGAATATTGCCGAGAGTGTTAAGGAAATACGCAAGGCATTGGTGGAGGCCGATGTGAATTATAAAATAGCCAAAGAGTTTACCGATAAGGTACGCGAGAGCGCCTTGGGTCAAAACGTGTTGACAGCAGTACAACCCGGTCAGTTGATGACCAAGATAGTGTATGACGAGTTGACCCAGTTAATGGGCGGCAAGGCAGCCGACTTCAACCTGAAGGGAAGTCCTGCAGTAATCCTCATCGCGGGTTTGCAAGGTTCCGGTAAAACTACGTTTACCCATAAGCTGGCTTACTTCTTAAAGACCAAGAAATATAAACGTCCTTTGATGGTAGCAGCCGATGTATATCGCCCTGCCGCGGTAGACCAGTTGATTGTATTGGGGGAGAAGATTGAGATTCCGGTTTACCATGAGAAGGAAAACAAGAATCCGGTACAGATAGCATTGAATGGTATTGCTCACGCTAAATCTTTGGGCCTTGATTTAGTGATTATAGATACAGCAGGACGATTGGCGGTGGATGAGGAGATGATGAAGGAGATTGCCGCCATTAAAGCCAGCACCAAGCCTGATGAAATTTTATTTGTCGTGGATTCGATGACGGGGCAGGATGCGGTGAACACAGCGAAGGCTTTCAACGACCGTTTGAATTTTGATGGAGTAGTTTTGACCAAGCTCGATGGCGATACCCGAGGCGGTGCCGCATTAACCATATCTTATACCGTAGGCAAGCCTATTAAGTTTGTTTCTACCGGTGAAAAAGTAGATACACTCGATGTGTTTTTCCCTGAGCGTATGGCTTCGAGGATTCTCGGCATGGGTGATATTGTGTCGTTTGTAGAGAAAGCGCAGGAGCAGTATAACGAGAAGGAAGCAAAGGAACTGGAAGCAAAGATTCGGAAGAATAAATTTGATTTCAATGACTTCTTACAGCAGTTAGCGCAGATAAAGAAGATGGGAAATATCAAGGACCTGATGGGAATGATACCCGGTGTGGGCAAGGCCATCAAGGACGTGGATATAAATGATGATTCGTTCAAGAAGGTAGAAGCCATTATACTTTCAATGACACCGAAGGAGCGAGCGAATCCTGATTTGATTGACGGCAAAAGAAAGTTGCGTATTTCGAAAGGTAGCGGCAACACCATTCAAGAAGTAAATGCTTTCCTGAAGCAGTTTGACCAAATGAAACAGATGATGAAGAGCATGCAGAAGATGAGCACCGCAGGAAGAATGATTAAAGGAATGCCAGGGAGATAATTTGCAACAGGCAGTTGACAGTTGACAAAATAAAACCACAAACGATAACATGGAACACTTAGACGACCAAAACTGGAGCTACAACGAATTTCTTGCCTTCGTGCTTGTATTTGGAGCCGAAATGAATGTGCCGCTAACGAATGAAGAGTTGCTTTTCATTCAAGAGCATACACAGATACAGGATATAGCGAAGATAAAAGCCAAGGTGGACAGTGTAAATGATGTGGAAGGTATAGCGGTGATTGAACACTGTCGCAAAAAATATTTGACTACTCCGGAGGCAGAAGCCAAAGCAAAGAAAGAATTAGAAGCACTATTGAACACCCCAGGCAAGCACAGCCCATTTGAAAAAGCTGCTGTGCATATTATTGCAAAGTTGCTTTAATAACTTAAGCAGTCTGTAAATCTTTTTTCTTTTCTTCTTTAAACGATTCGCGTGGCTTTAGGCCAAGCAATTGAAACATTTCTCTATCCGAATCGAAGTCGGGATTAGGAGTAGTCAATAGCTTCTCACCGGTGAATATAGAGTTGGCACCTGCAAGGAAGCACAATGCCTGTTGTTCGAAACTCATTTCATTTCTTCCGGCACTTAAACGCACCATGGCCTTTGGCATAAGGATACGGGCGGTGGCAATCATACGGACCATTTCCCACACATTCACTCGATCCCTTCCTTCCAATGGAGTTCCTTTCACACTCACCAAAGCATTCACCGGAACGCTTTCAGGATGTAGTTCGCGGGTAGCGAGCGTGTGTAATAATTTAATACGGTCATCGTCTGTCTCGCCTAAGCCAATAATACCTCCGCAGCAAACGCTTAATCCTGCTTTCTCTACATTGTCCAATGTTTCAAGACGGTCTTTGTAGGTGCGGGTAGAAATAATCTCGCTATAGTGTTCATCGCTTGTATCAAGATTATGATTGTAGGCATACAGGCCGGCTTCTTTCAATCGCTGAGCCTGCGCTTCAGTCAACATGCCCAAGGTGCAACATACTTCTAAACCAAGTGCATTTACTCCCTTGACCATATCTATTACGTTGTCGAAGTCGGTATTGTCTCGCACGTTGCGCCATGCTGCGCCCATACAAAAACGGGTAGAGCCTCCGTTCTTTGCATCCAGTGCTTTGTTTACGACTTCTTCATAGGTCATCAGTTTATGAGCTTCCACGCCAGTGTTGTAGCGGGCAGCCTGCGGACAGTATGAACAATCTTCGGAACATCCACCGGTCTTTACAGAAAGCAGCGTGCACACCTGCACCTCTCCGGTTGCCTGATATTGCTTGTGCACTTGCGCGCCTCTCAGTATCAATTCCAATACCGGTGAAAAGTATATCTCTTTAATTTCTTCAATAGTCCAGTTGTTCTTTATCATGATGGCTTATTCTGTATGCTTAATATCGATGAGGGCAAATATAATTGTGCAGTTGAAATCATTGCGACAAAAAATCGGCTATTGCCTTATGACCTTTGTCAGAAAAATGGATTTCATCGGCAAAGAGATAGAGCGAAGAGGGATCCGGTTGATGCAAAAGATATTCCGAAGCATCGGAGAAATCAATCAAATCGGTTTCGCAGAACTCACGAACCATCTGCTGAGGCAGAAAATTTTTATCGCGCAGTTGCGATTGATATGGTAACATGACCACGTTGAAGTAAATGTCTTTAGTCTGGCACAGGGAGTCGCAGAATCGTAAATCGCTCATGGCCTGTTGGAAACGATTGTCTTCCGTTTTATAAAACTGCAAATCATACGTGAAGTAGCGGTTTGATTTTTTGTAGAAGAAGAGTTTAAGCAATTTGTAAGCCGCGCAATGATTTTGCAGAACTCCATTCACTTGGCCTATCCAGTTTTGTTTTGCCATCACCGGTAAATCTTTCAGACCTGATTTGCCATAAACATCGTTCAGGCAAAAGAATAGCGTTGCCAAATCAACGGTCGAATCGCGCTCAAGGTTGGAACTCAGCACATTGACATAATCAGAAGCAGAATAGCCGATTAAAGAGTAATTGCAGATATTGTATTCTTCAAACTCATCGGCAGTTAAACTCGCAAATGTTGAAGTGTCCTCCACTCCTACCCCTTCTGTTACTGAATCGCCTATGTAAAGCCAATTCAGTTTCTTCTTATCAAAAGTTCTTTTATTTTTTCTTCCACCATTGGGATCGGTATGAAACATCTTTCCCCATACGAGCCCTTCTGCGTTCTCTTTCAAACCGGAAGAGTTCAGATACTTGCTATCAACCAGTAATGAAGAATCGAAATCGCGATTGTAAATTTGATAAAGAAGAACACGGCTGATGATTTCAATAGCTGATAGAAGAACTATCACCACGACACCATTGATGAGCACAAACCTGATTTGCCTATTCATTACAACAGGTTGGTGACCATGTAAACAAATAAGAATTGCAGAATCATCATGCCGTCTAACACAAAGTAATACCACCAGTCGGGTGAATCTTCATGCAAGGGCTGAATGCAGAGAATAGAAACCAGCAGCGATAGATTTACCGCCAGCATGTTTGACAAAGGAATAGTGAAGAAGAAATACTGAACCAGGTTAAGCAGCATCAGTAGAAATAAAATGCCTTGTGCAAGTAATTTGGTGTTGGATACACCCAAACGCATGGGGATAGTTTGCAGTTGATATTCTTCATCGCTTTTTAAATCCTTTATTTCGAAGGCTATTGTAAGTGCCAGAAGAAAAAGAAACCTACGCAGCAAAAGGAAAACCATTATATCGTTTTCGACAAAGGTTCCTGAAAGAGGAATAACAACGGTTGTCACGGACCAAACGATGGCCACAAAGAGCGTTTTGAATAAGCCAAAGTCGCGAAGCTTTTTCGCGGGTTTTAGAAAAGGAATATCCACCATCCCGTAGAAAGCTGTGAAGGACGCAAGCAGTCCTGCAATAATCTGTTGTTGCCTGTCGAGCATGAAGAAGAAGCTCACCGCAACAACTAAAGTAATCAGCAGAATGTTTTTAGAAAGTTGCGGATTCTCCTGTGCCCATGTGCGGTGGGATGTTTCGCTGGCAGTGGCTGATGAACCTCGAAATTTCAAAAAAGAATAAGTAAACATGGTGGAGAAGAAAACGAACCAATAAGTCTTATTGAAATGTATCTCCCCTTCTACCGTAATCTGATTGGTGAACGTTAAGGCAACGGCACATGCACCAATGAAGATATTGGAATAGAGCAGAAGATTCAATAAATTTTTGAGCGCTTTCAATGGGAACAAATAATCAAGTCGCGATAATTCTATTTTAGCTCAAAATTAATTTTCCATGTTTAAAGACATCCGTGAATATGAGAACATGCACATTGTGTTGTGGCTTATAAAAGATACCTGCTGGGTAATGACCTTTCGTGCAGCTGGAATGATTATGGTTATTCCCACAATACTCGTGGCTATTCATATTGCTTATAAGTCGAGAAAAAACATTGCTGACCTGTTTCACAACATTGCAGTTGTTCTGTGGATTAGTGCCAATGCCACCTGGATGACCGGTGAGTTCTTCTTCAACGATAGCTTGCGCAAATACGCGATGATATTTTTTACGGCAGGGATTATTGTAATAGGCGTGTACTATGCTGTTCATTTCAAGAACAGGCAGAAAAGAGTGCCGCTCGATTAAACTCCAATGGTCAGCTAAGGAAGTTCTTCACAAATCATTATCCGGTATATCCTTTTTCTCTGCCTTCTCTTTATCGGGTCTGAACCCATAAGGACAATGGCGGCAACCGCTTTTGCAGCAGAAGCCACGATGGAGATGATACTTTTCAGTAAATACCATCAGGCCATTTGCATCGAAATAAAATAAGTCGTTTTTAGGAGGAGCACAGGCCATATAGATTATGCATTTGGATTGATGCCGTCATCTTTTTTTCCTTTAAAAAATTTGACCACACCGGCTATAACGGCTCCTGCACCTATTACAATTACCTTGGCAAATTTTAGAAGCACAAGGCCTATCTTAGCCAGCAACCCTGTCTTCATTAAAACACCACCGGCTATTAAGCCGCCAATGCCGTAGGCTGCTACTTTATCTGTATTAGAGTCGAAGTTGGCGTATTTATTTCCTTCGTTGAAGTTGACATTTGCCAGCACCGGTTCAATCTGTTTTTTGATTTCGTTTAGCTGGTCCATGGTGCCAATAGCATTGAGTACCAGTACTCCTTTGCGACCCAGGATGCGGATGTTGTAGTTGAGGGTTTCGATAGAATCACCTTCGAACAAAATACGTTTTGCCCAGTGCAGTTTATTTTCTTTTTCGTCATAGTAGGGAGGTGATGCCCATCCCAATAATTTAAAAGTGGGGTAGCCTTGTTTCTTGCGCTCTGGGTTTACTTCTTCTACTTTTTTCTGCATGTCGGTAAGCAGTTCATCATATTTAATGTCCTTGGCATCATCGTCTTTTACGTGGCCGTCTTCATCGTAACTTATTTCGATAGCCCAAGTTGTAGGAACAATATCACTGGCTTCTTCGGGCAGAATCATACCGAGGGTTTCACCCGGTGGGTTGCCCCACAAATCGTGAAGAACGTACTCGCTCTGTTTGGCATTTAGGTATTTGAAGCCTTTGGCTATTTGAAAAGTGGCGAGGCCTAAACCTATGTTTACCTTGCCGGTAGTGTCGTAGTGAAGGGTTTGTAATTGAAGGGAGTCCTTTGTTGTCACATCGGATGGCTCTGTTTTTTCTTTGGCAGAAATTAGTGCGGGATTGAACAGAATGATGGTGAGAAGTAAGGAACTTAGGACGAGAATTTTCTTCATGAAAGCGGGTTGGATGAATTGATTTTTAAAAATAGAATTTGGTATTTAATTTCCAAGTAAAAAAAGGGTGAAACGAAAGAAGATTCTGTTGAAACCGAAAGATTTTATGCAGAGACCGAAGAAGATTATGGGCAGACCGAAGGGAATTATGGCAAGACCAAAGGAAATTATGACAAGGCAGAAGGAAATTATGGCAAGGCGAAAGGAAATTATGACCGAAAAGAAGGGGTTTTAGCTAAGAAAGAGCTAAAGGAGGTACAAATCCCGGTTATCTTAAATCGGATGCAGATTTCCTCCTTAAAAATTGACGATGAGTTTCGCGTTGATTCTGCGCGAGGATAGATAGTTGGGCACCGCGTATTGGGTGTTGTTGATGTCGCGTACCCAAAGGTAAGAAACCGTGTTGCTGATGCCGAAAATGTTGAAGACTTCGCAGGAAATCCAAACTCCTTTCAGCCCTTGGTTGAATACATTTTTGTTCTTAGCCCAGATGGAGTTCCAAAGTTGTCCGCTGAAGCCGATGTCTACTCTGCGATAAGGCGGCAGGGTGAATTTGTCTTTGTAGCGGTCGTTGCCCGGTGGGCCGGTAGGCAAACCGGTGGCAAAGACCATACTCAAGTGAATCTTAATGAATTTGAACTTGGGGATATAATCCTGAAAGAACATAGCAAAACTCACGGTCTGATTGGTGGGGCGATTGATATAGCCGGGGTAAACTGTTGAACTGTCGATAATCTTTGAAGCATTCTTGGTGTTGTAGGAAAGTTGTTTGCCGGTAGAGTCGTAGTAAGCGGTGTATTTATCATTAACAATATCCTCGGCCGTGTGCATCAGGCTCATGCTAATCCAGCTTTCTGCTCCTTCAACCAACTCACCGTTCAATCGCAAATCTACTCCGGCTGCATAGCCTTTACTGGTATTGGTGCCGAAGTAGCGAATGAGCACGTTGTCGTATTTATAAGGGACCAAATCCCACATATATTTATAGTAGGCCTCGGTGGTGAAACTGAAATTACGTTTCCAGGCTTTGAAGGCATAGTTGAGACCCAGTACCCCGTGAAATGATTTTTGCGAACGCAGATTGGTATTTACATTGCCGTTTAAATCGCGCATTTCGCGGTAGAAAGGCGGCTGATAATAGGTTCCCGCAGAAGCAGTAAAAACCAGGTCAGCTTTGCCCTTTGGTTTGTAGCTGAACTGAATGCGCGGAGTAATGATGGGTTCTTTGTTTACATCGCAGTATTGAAAGCGCACACCGTAGTTGAACGTAAACTTTGAACTGTCGCCAAACTTCCAGGTATCCTGAATGAAGGCTGAAACACGATTGGCGTTTAGGTTAAAAGAAGAGCGCAGAGTTTTGTCGAAACCAATGCCGTCCTTGGTAGAAGTGTAATAAGTATCTGTGCCAACCACATAAGGATGGGTGAAATCGGTATTGAACGAATAGGGCAACGAATGACCAGCAGAGTCGAGGCGACTCCATTCGCTTATTTTATCACGAATAGCTTCGCGTTTATAATCTAAACCCCATTGCAGGTTGTGATTCTTTTTGAACCATGAACCGCGTGTGCCGCCAAAGTAAATATCGCTGTTGAGGGTGTTGCGCGCCCAATCGTGCAGGCCTCCTACCCCAAGCGAATACAATACTTTTCCAAAGTTTTCTTTACCCAAATCACTCTCCACCTGACTGAGGTAATACTCCCCCATAATGTCGTAGGCTTCTTTCTCACGGTTTAAATAATAGGAGCCGAGAAACTTAATAAGTAGGTTTTCATTCGGAGTATAATTAAATGAAAGACCGTTGAGTGCCGTTTGATATTGGTCGGCTTCCTGGCCATCGAAGTAGATTGTGAGTTTCTTTACATCGGTCAATAAACCAAAACTGGTTTCACGGTCCACGGGTTTAAAGTTGAATTGGTTGCGTGAGTAATTGGCAATGTATTCAATACTCAATTTCTTGTGTACCTTGAAAGTGAAGAAGCCCTGTACATCTAAAAAATTGGGAGAGTATTCGCCCTTGGTGTCGAGGCTTTTTAAAACATATTGACTTAAGCGCTGACGAACCCCCACAACAAAAGTGAATCGTTGTTTTTTATCGCAACCTTCGAGATGGCCACCAAATCCTAACAAACTGGCATAGAAAGAACCTCCAAAACTTTGCGGACGCTTATAGGTTACATCCAACACGCTGCTCATCTTGTCGCCATACCTCGCCTGAAAACCACCCGAGGAGAATTTTACGTTGCTCACCATGTTTCCGTTAATGAAACTTAATCCTTCCTGTTGACCACTGCGAATAAGGTAAGGACGATAAACTTCAAAATCGTTCACGTAAACTAAGTTCTCATCGAAGTTTCCACCCCGCACGGAATAGCTCGAAGAAAGTTCGTTGGACTTAGAAACGCCTAAACCCTGAAACTGAAGATTTGATTCAAAACTTTCATTGACCGAAGCAATGAACTGTTGGTTCTTTACTTCCACCTGGCTGACTGTATTGTCTTTTCGATCGCCAATAATGTTCACATCCTGTTTTATATTCTGCTTGATTGAAAGAACCTGTGTAATGGAAATAACTTCCTTGGGAGCGACCGTAATTCTACCGCGGTAAGGAACGGTATTGAGGGAAGAAAATACGAGGGTAATCTTCTTGTCAGCGGGCACCTTGAGCGTGAAGGCTCCATCTTTATCGGTGGAGGTGTTGAACTTCTGTTCTTCTTCGACAACGACAGTAATGGCATCTAATGTTCTTCCGGTAGAATCTTTAACTATTCCCTTAATAGTTCCCAAGCCCTGTGCAAAACCAATTGCAGATGAAAGAAGGGCAATGAAAATGAAAATGATTTTTCTAAACATTCGGAAGGATAAACAGTAGTTGAGGAGGTTTATTGTTTGTGGTTTATCGTTGAGCAGGCTTAGACACAAACATTTGCCAAGTCACTAATTGTTTTGAGTGGGTCTGCTGAACCGAAGACGGCATTACCAGCCACGAGAATATCGGCACCGGCATTGGCTAATTCCTCAGCGTTATTTAATCCCACCCCACCATCGACTTCAATCCTGGCGGAAGAACCGGAAGTAAGAATCAATTCTTTCGCTTCCCGCACCTTCCTAGTCGAATAAGGAATAAACTTCTGCCCGCCAAAGCCGGGGTTTACGCTCATGATTAAAACCAAATCGAGCAGGTGAATAATTTCCCTTAAAACAGAAACGGGTGTAGAAGGATTAAGTGCGACACCCGCACGGGCACCGGTTTTTTTTATTTGATGAATGGCAGAATCTAAATGTGTTACAGCTTCGTAATGAATTGTAATGTTATGAGCCCCCGCATCGCGAAACTGTTGGAAATATTTTTCGGGCTGAACAATCATTAAATGTACATCGTTCACCTTTTTAGAGTGTTTGCTGATAGCGTGCAAAAGAGGAAATCCAAAAGAAATATTGGGAACGAAAACGCCATCCATCACATCAATGTGAATCCACTCCGCCTCGCTGCGGTTAAGCAGTTCTACATCGCGTTGCAGGTTTCCGAAATCGGCACCGAGAACAGAGGGAGCAACAATTATTTTACTCATGCGGGCGAAGGTAAAATTTATTGGGTATTGAGAATTAGCCGTTGAAGCTTACTACTTCTTGGCAGAGGCATCCAATTCGAAATCAATCATCACTTCTCTAGGTTGAAGGCAAATGGCCTTGTTGCCGGTCCACGGGGTGAATACGCGGGTTAGTACGATAAAAGACTCATCGCTGAACAAACCATTTACGTCCGAGTTAGTGAGTGCTAAACTGACAGAGCTAATTGAGTCGCCAAGAATCCATCCTGATGCCACTAGGTTACCAAGTTGTTTATCCTTTTCCTTACGAATCCTTACTTCCACATTTGTAATATCGGTGAATAGGGAGCTATCATTTGCCGCTGCAATTTTGAAACTGCTAAAATGGGCAGACTTGATTTTCTTTACATCGAAGTTGTAGCCGCCCGAAGCAAACTTGCTTTTAATATCGGAGGTGTAAACTTTCGCAAATGAAGAATAACCATAAGTGCTATAGCCCTGGTTGGTATCGGGCATACAGAATTGGCTAATATAAACAGGGCATAAAAAATGAACAGGATCCTTCTTGCACGAGTTCATGCCTACAAGAACAAAGCACAATAAAAAAAATGCAAGAATTTGTTGTTTAATTGATTTGGTCATAACCTATTTTACTTGATGCAAATTATTTACTTTAATTTTAAATCACACAGCAACAATTGAATGTTTTTTGCACGCATGTTGTTCAATAAATAGAAAAACGCACATTTTGTGTGGTTATTGTTAGACTGATTAGTCTTTTACTATTCTCCTCGTAAGCAAAAGTCCCCTACCCTCCAGTTTTAAAAAATAGACCCCAGATTCGAATGCAGACAATTTGATTTCTGCCGCAGATGAACCAATTTGTTGTAGTAAAATTTCCCTGCCGGTAAGATCAGAAATGTGAACAGCTAATGGCTGCCTGAATTCGTAATTTGAAATTTGCAAATTATAATTGCCTGAAGAGGGGTTTGGATAAATGGAAATATTGGAATCCTCCTTCAAATCAACTATTCTGTTTACAACCGGTTGGTTAAATTCAGCAATAAACATTTCAGTGACTGTAGCGTAATCAACCGGAATAGAACCGAAGAAACAGGTGTGCGAGTAATATCCACAAACAGCAACCAATCCAGAATTAGCAACTGCTATTGAAAAACCTGTTTCTATGCCTTGTCCGCCTGCTTGTTGTAACCAGCGAACATCGCCATTAGGGCTATAACTAATTAAGAAAATATCGCGGTCATCAACTGCGTTTATAATATTTCCGTCAAAATTAATGTTGTCGCGAAACATGCCCGTTGCAAAAATATTGCCGTTGCTGTCATTGGCAATTCCCCAACCTAAATCCTGTTGATGCCCAATACCAGCCCGTACCCATAAGTTGTTTCCTGCTGAATCGTACTGTGCCACAAAGACATCGCTGTAATCGCTGTAATTTACTGAATGTCCATCGAAATAGGCGAGGCCTGAAAAATATCCAACGATGGAAGGATTGCCATTCAAATCGCTGCAAACACCATGTGCAGCATCTTCATTGGAGCTGCCCGCTTTCTTTAACCAATCCAGATTTCCATCAGTATCTATCTTGGCCAAAAAAATATCATAACTGGAAGTGGATGAGTTTACCGTTCTGTTGTCGACTGAAAAACTTCCACCAAAGAAACCGGTAATAAAGAAGGAGTGGTCGTTATCAAAAGCAACCCCGGCAATCTGGTTGGAATTGTTGCCTCGTGTTGCCTTTGCCCAAACCACATTTCCATTGGCATCATATTTTGCATAAAAGGATTCATCATATAAATTTGGTGAACTAATTATAATAGCATCAAGGCTCATGGAAGTTCGAAAAGTACCTGCAACAAAAATATTTCCTACATCATCCACATCTATACTCATCCCTATATCGCCATTCGCCCCACCGGCTTGTTTTACCCATATGAAGTTGCCATCTTTGTCATACTTAGCAATGAATGCATCGGAACCTCCGCGGCTTATCATTCTGTTTCCATCAAACCAGGTGGTGTCGTTGAAATAGCCTGTGAGGTATAGATAGCCGTTTTTGTAATTTATAGCATTGCCCGATTCGTTGTTGTCACCCCCGGCTAACTTTACCCAAACCAAACCGCCTTGCGGATTATACTTGGCAATGCAGACATCATAAATTCCACGGCCTTGATAATTGGCTCCTGAAAAGTCGGCAAAACCTGCAATGTACCCGGTAATATAGGAATTACCCTGTTCGTCTATGGTAACAGAATTTGCAGCATCACTTCCGGGCCCTCCTTCACCTTGTGCCCATGCCCAGGATTGGGCAGAAATGCTTTGAATTGAGGCTGAAAGCAAAAGCAATGCAAATAGTTGCCGCATATGGGATTTAAAATATTGTGAGAAAAATGAATTGCTCATTAATTCAAAGGCGACATTGATTATGCATTTGTAAAGGAAAGAAAGATTTGCGGATTACAATTATTCAAAATGACCTTAGCCCCAAACCTTCACTACCGATCGAAGAAGAATTTCATAAAGAAACTCACTTTTCTTTTTAGAAAATCGTTTACCACGCACCAACCAATCGCGTTTACCAAGACGGACAAAGATTAAATTCCTGGAGGGAATGACACTGATATATTGTCCCTTCAAACCATCCGCACAGAAGTCGCCCATGCCATCCACATTTCGTAGCCACCAAAGATATCCATTATGGGCTTCTGTTTTCCCATTTTCCCGAGGAAGCATATGAGGCGTCAAACTGCTTTTTACGTAGGAGGAATCAACAATTTGATTGCCGTTCCAACTTCCCTTCTGTTCGTAAAGCAAACCTAGACGGGCCATGTCGCGAGCATTGGAATGAAAACAGCAATACGATTTTTCTACCCCGGTTACCGGTTTATCAATAATCCATTCAGCATCATGTGCTGCGCCAACGGGTTTCCAGAATTTTTCTGAAGCATAATCGCTCATATTCATTCCCACCGCATTTTCTAAAGCGAGTGTCAGAATTTCAGGGTCACAGTTTTTGTAGCGAAATACGGAGCCAGGTTCTCGGTCAATGGAGAGTGAGTTTATGAGTTGATGCATGTTGTTGCCATAATAAAGTTGGGCGGTTTGGCCAGCAGGATTTAAATAGGCATCGTTAAAGTTTACACCTGAACTCATGCACAGTAAATTCTTGAATGTTATCTTGTTCAGCCCGTTTTTTCGGTAGGGCTCGTAGTAGTTGCATATTGGTTCATCCAAACTTTTAATTTTCCCTTCTTTGAGTGCAATACCGGTAAGAATACTCACGATAGACTTGGTGACAGAGAAAGGATTTGTCAATGAACTGTCGTTATAGCCACGAGCATACCACTCGGTAAGAATGCTGTCGTCTTTCATGACTAAGAAGGCCACCGTTCCAGTGGCTTTCAAAACTTTCATCAGTGGATCAGGAATTTTTTTCTTGTTGTATTCTGGAGAAACTGAAAGGGGTTGAATGGTTCCTCTTTTAACCAGGCGAACAGGCATTAGTTTATTGTCTTTAATGCCGGGGTCGTTATAAAAGATGCTACGTGCTACATAAGGATTGCAGGCAGAAATGAAACAGAGAAGAATAAATGCGGGGAACAGTTTTTTCATGGTAAGCAGCGGGAATATTTTTTCGAAGGCGCGAATGTAGAGCAATTAGCGAATGGGAGAATTTGAGAATTAGCGTGTTGCTTTACAGTTTGCAGTTTGAAACAGCCGAACGACAAACAACAAACGGGAAACGAAATTATATTCGCCCAATGGGTTATAAATCTTCCATTGCAAAATTGGCGGCAGGGCTTATTGCTCCTACAGTTTATAAAGAGCAGATGAATGCGGTGGCTATTCAGCAGCAGTTTTTGCATGAACTCATCCGACAGGCGGCCGATACTGATTTCGGGAAAGCGCATGGGTTTTCTACTATCAGAACTTATCAGGATTTTAAAGCGGCTGTGAAGGTGCGCGACTATGAAGATTTTAAAGATTATATTGAATTGATTGCCGATGGAAAGGAAAATGTGCTGTGGAAAGGTCTGCCGCTTTATTTCTGTAAATCATCGGGCACCACGAGCGGCACGAAATACATTCCGGTGACGAAGGAGCAGATTGCTGAAATGATTAAGGCAGCCCGCAACTCGTTGATGTTGTATGTGAATGAAACAGGTAATTCTGCCTTCTTCGACCATAAAATGATTTTCCTTCAGGGTTCTCCTGAGTTGGATATGCACGGCAAAATTCCTTCGGGAAGGCTAAGCGGGATTGTGCATCATCATGTTCCTTTTTATGCCCGCAAGAACCGTATGCCTAGTTACGAAACCAATTGTATTGATGACTGGGAAACGAAGGTAGACGCCATTGCGCGCGAAACGGTGAAAGAACGCATGAGCTTGATTAGCGGTATTCCTCCTTGGGTGGTGATGTATTTTGAGCGCCTGCGGGAACTTTCGGGCAAGAAGTTTATCAAGGATATTTTTCCTGATTTTAAGGTATTTGCCTACGGAGGTGTGAACTATGCACCATACCGCGCCAAGATTGAGGCCTTGATTGGTTTTAAGATTGATTCGGTGGAAACGTATCCCGCAAGTGAAGGTTTTATTGCCTATCAGGATAAGCAACACGAAACGGGTTTGCTGCTTAATGTGAACGGGGGGATTTTTTATGAGTTTGTGAAGGCGGATGAGATTGGTAATGACAAAGCTGCGCGCATAGGTTTGGAGGAAGTGGAACTGGGGGTGAATTATGCCCTGCTGCTGAGTACGAACGCGGGTCTTTGGGCATATAATATTGGCGACACCGTGAAGTTTGTTTCGCTCAATCCCTATCGAATATTAGTGACAGGCCGGGTGAAACATTTTATTTCGGCTTTTGGGGAGCATGTGATTGCCGAGGAAGTGGAAATGGCGATGTTGCACGCTATGCGCGAAATGAACTGCAGAGTTACAGAGTTTACGGTGGCACCGCAGGTGAATCCTAAAGAAGGTTTGCCTTATCATGAATGGTTTGTGGAGTTTAGCGAGCCTCCTGCGCAACCAGATAAGCTGGCGCGATTGATTGATGAAACGTTGAAACAGAAGAACTCCTATTATAAAGACCTCCGCGCGGGGAATGTGTTGCAGCAGTTGAAGCTCCGAGCGCTAAGGCCAAATGCTTTTGTGGACTATATGAAAACACAGGGTAAGCTGGGAGGGCAGAATAAGGTGCCGAGGTTGACGAACGATAGGAAGATAGCGGAGAGGTTGGAAGGGAATAGATTTTAGAAGTTGAACTTTTTATCAGTTACAAAACACCTCATTGAGCTATATAACAGTTGCTTCAATGTGCCACTAAATCTAACTCGCTGAAGTTGGGTATAAAAAATTAGAGTCCTGAAGCGGTTTAAAACACTTGAGATAATAAGGTGCTCAAACAATACGCAGCGTCCACTACCTAACAGAATAAAGCATTTTAAAGACATCCCTAATAATATCTTTCAATCTTGGTGAACATCCATTGATTCTGATACAATCAAAGCAAAGCAATCCTGAGGTCGTCCAATGTCACAAACAGCAGAATTAAATGTATTCGTTTGAAAGAAAGCATTAGATTTCATAATCGTAAAACCCTGCAATTAAGCGTTGGTAAAATTACCAATCGCACAACCTATCTTATTCCTTATTCACAATTGTACATTAACAAAATTTTAACCTTTCGATTATTATTCGATACCTTGCCTTCGCGATAATTTATTCTTAACCAAATCTACTACCATGAAAAAACGATTACTCTCTTTTTTTCTTAGTCTTTCCATTGCATTTGCTTTTGCTCAGGACAAACAAATTGAAGGAACAATTACAGATGCCAGCGATAAAATGCCGGTTATTGGAGCAAATATTTTTGTAAAAGGTACTAAAATAGGTACCAGCACAGATGTCAACGGTCACTTCGTGTTGGGAGTACCAGTGACGGCTACGACCCTTTCTATCAGTTATATTGGAAAAAAAACACAGGAAGTGCCAGTACCTGAAAGTGGGGTCATTAATTTGGCATTGGAAGATGATTCGCGACAAATAAATGAAGTCGTTGTTACTGCCTTAGGCATTAAACGCGAACAGAAATCCTTAGGCTATGCAGCTCAGGTAGTAGGCGGTAGCGATGTCAACACTGCCAAAGAGGCCAATGTAGTAAATCAATTGCAAGGCAAGGTTGCCGGTGTACAAATTACGGGCTCCAGTAATTTAGGGGGTTCATCAAGAATACTTTTGAGAGGCGTTAGGTCCATCGATTCCGAAAATCAACCTTTGTTTGTTGTAGACGGAATTCCTGTAAATAACGCTAATTACACCACTACCGATCAAGCGCGAGGTGCTTTAGGATATGATTACGGTAATGCGGTTCAGGATATCAATACCGATGATATTGAATCGGTTAACATCCTTAAGGGACTGGCTGCATCCGCTTTGTATGGATCCAGGGGTATAAATGGAGCAATCATTATAACCACTAAAAAGGGAACCAAGAAAGCCGGAAAAGGGAAAATGCCAATTGGTGTTACGATTTCGCAAAATGTAATGTTCAATCAGGTATCGGTATTGCCCAAATATCAAAACAAATATGGCGGTGGCACATTGGATACTTTTAGAAATAGCGCCATTTTCCCGGGTGCAAAGAGACCCCAGTTTAGTTATGATGGTAGCTGGGGACCAAAAATGGAAGGACAGCCTGTAATGCAATACTATGCCTACTATGAGTATGATTCTGCCCGCTATGGTGTAGCCACCCCTTGGTCTGCACATCCTGACAATGTAAAGTCCTTTTTCAAAACAGGGGTGCTTTCTAACACAAGTGTATCGTTAGATGGAGCCAATGACAATGGCAATTTTCGTCTGGCATTCTCCAATCTTTACCAAACCGGCACTATGGTTAACTCGCATATTAACCGTTCTACTGTCAGCTTTAATGGGGGCTATAATTTGGGCAAATACATCTTTAGCAGTGTAGGCGTAAACTATGTAAAGTCGGAAGGCAAAGGTAGGCCGCAAACCGGATACGAGAATATATCCAGCAATTTCACTCAATGGTTCCAGCGTCAATTGGAAATGAAAGAAATGAAAAATTATAAAAATCCGGATGGAACACAACGCTCCTGGAACAGAGGCAGTGAAGCCGATGCCAGTCCCCTTTACTGGGATAATCCTTATTGGACTTTGTATGAAAACTACGAAACCGACCAGCGCGATCGTCTTTATGGCAATGTTGTAGTCGGTGCTAAAATAAGCGATTGGTTAATTTTGAAAGGTACTGTAAACTCAGACTTTTATGCGGACAGAAGACAGGAACGTTATGCTGTAGGAACCGTTAAAACTTCCCGCTACTCTGAAGAGGTAATTAACTACAATGAAATGAATTATGAGTTGATGGCTACCGCTCATAAAGTATTCAAAGAAAAATTTGACATTTCAGGATTTATAGGGCTGAATAGAAGAGACACAAGAGCAACCCGCCATATCACTGAAACATCAGGAGGTTTGAATGTACCCAATTCTTATACTCTCAAAAACTCCATCGATCCTTTAGTTGTAGACCAAGGTCTTCTTTACCCAGTATCAAGAAAAGTTCAGAATTCTGTTTTTTTTAACGCATCATTTGGTTATGCCGGTTTAATATTTGTTGATTTCACGGGCAGAAACGATTGGTCATCTACCTTACCGGTGGCTAACAGCTCCTATTTTTACCCTTCTTTATCTACCAGCTTTGTGTATTCCGAACTGATTAAATCCAATTGGTTTAGCTATGGAAAGCTAAGAGCAAGCTGGGCTCAAGGCCGCAAAGATACCGACCCATACCAGTTACAAACCCGACCAAGCGCAGGTTCAAGTTTTGGCTCATCTGCTATTTATGTACAACCATCTACTTTTCGCAATCCGAATCTAAGACCTGAATTAGTATCGACCTGGGAAATCGGAACGGAAATGGCTTTGTGGGGTGATCGGGTTCGTTGGGATTTAACCTACTATAATTCAAAAACCAGCGATATTATTTTCGATATTCAGCAATCCGGAGCATCAGGTTATGCATACAGAAGCACTAATGCAGGTGCTATGACTAACCAGGGGATAGAGTTTGCTTCCAGTTTTAAACCGATTAAACTGAAGAATGGTTTTGAATGGGCTATAGGTTTCAATATTGCTAAGAACTGGAATAAAGTTACTGAGCTTTACAAGGATGAAGCCGGTCAGGAAGTTAAAAGTATCAATATCGAGCAGGCTCCTTTTGCTGTTACACTGGAGGCTCGACCGGGTCAGCCTTATGGCGTAATTGTTGGTACTGATTATGAAACTGATGGAAAAGGGAACCGTTTAGTAGATCCTTCTACCGGGGCTTATGTTCCTACTACAGAGGTAAAACCGTTGGGTTCAGTTTTGGCTGATTTCACAGGAGGTATTTCCACCACGCTTTCATGGAAAGGACTTTCGGCATACTTCCTTTTTGACTTTCAAAAGGGTGGCCATCTTTTCTCTCTTTCCAATACATGGGGTAAATATTCAGGTACTTTGAAAGAAACAGCTGAAGGTAATATCCGGGAAGATGGTTTGACTCTGAAAGGAGTCACTTTTACAGGTTATGATGCGAATGGAACGGCCCAAACTGATGGCAGCCCAAATGTTGTTCCGATTGCGGCAGTTGATCACTTCTTCCTGGATCAGGGCTATACCATCGCTGCAGCCGATGTTTATGATGCTTCTTTTGTAAAATTCCGTGAGTTCCGCCTTATGTATGATATGCCTGCCAAATGGTTCAGTAAAACTCCAATCAAGGGTATGACATTAGGGGTAACTGGCAGAAATCTAGCCATTCTTAAAAAGAACATTCCCAATTTTGATCCCGAATCTGCTGTAAGCTCAGGTAATGTGCAGGGATTAGAGGGCGGTCAATTGCCAAGTGAGCGTTCGGTAGGCTTTAATTTTTCGATCCGTTTCTAACTATTGCTAACTACAAAAAAGAACAAAATGAAAAATATACTCTTCAATAAAACCATAGCATACACAGCCATCATTCTAATTGCTGTATCTATTTCTTCCTGCAAAAAAGGATTCAATGAAATTAATGATGATCCAAATAATCCAAAGGATGTTCCTACCAGCTACCTGCTAACAGGGGCTGAGAAGGGGCTAATGGATAACAACTGGGATCACTGGTGGAATGGTTCAATGGGCAATCAGTTGTCGCAGTACTGGTCGTCCAATCAGTATACCTCCGAAAGCCGATATCAATTCCGCACAGGTATTGTAAATAGTTACTGGACCTTGTTTTATGCCGGAGGGAATAATGATGCTCTTTCATCTGTTGGAGGCTTAGAGGAGTTGCAAACGATTATTAACCTCTGTACCGAAAATCCGGCAAAGTATTCGCCTTATGGTTTCCCTGCTAATCAAATTGCTGTAGCTACAATTTTAAAAGTATGGCAAATGCAAATACTTACTGATGCCTGGGGTGCAGTTCCTTACAGCAAGGCGTTGCTGGGCATAAAAAACCCGCAGCCCGCTTATGACAAGCAGGAAGATATTTACACGGGCTTATTAGCAGAATTGGACCACGCGAATGCTATCATTGATGAGAATCAAAACGGCCCTTCAGGAGATGTTGTTTACGGTGGAGACATGCTGGCATGGAGAAAGTTTGGCAATTCATTGAAACTTCGGGTAGCTATTCGAATGGCGGATAGAAACCCGACTGTGGCAGCCGCCAAAATAAATGAAGCGGTAACTAGCGGAGTATTTACTTCCAATGCAGATAATGCCACTTTCAAATATCTGAATGGAAACCCAAACACGAATCTTCATAACTATGATTACGAAAACCAGGGTAGAAATGATTTTTGCGGAAGCAATACCATGGTTGACCTGATGAACGGACTGGCTGATCCACGTCTTGGAATCTATTTTGACCCTATAGCTAACGATACCAATATCACATACATTGGAGAGGTATATGGTCTTACAGAAGCGAATGGAGCAAACACAGATGATGGAGACGTTTCTCAAAGAGGCGCTGCTGTTTTAGCAGCGGATGCTCCTGGACTTTACATGGGGTATGCAGAAGTAAAATTCATTTTAGCTGAAGCTGCCGAAAGAGGTTTTGGAGTAGGTGATGCAGCGGCCGATTATGAAGGAGGTATTTCAGCTTCAATGGAGTATTGGAGAGTGGATGCTACTGAAGCAGCTACTTATATAGCGCGACCTGATGTGGCCTATGGCACTGCCTCCGGAACCTGGAAAGAAAAAATAGGCAAACAAAAATGGTTGGCGCTATACATGCAGGGTATGGAGGCGTGGACAGAATGGCGCAGATTGGATTTTGGTATTCTTCAACAACCGGCTGATGGAGTTTTGGATGGGGTAGGAATTCCAGTAAGGTTGAAATATCCTGTAGAAGAGCAAACGCTGAATGGTAACAGCTACAGCGCTGCAGTTTCTGCTCAGGGACCTGATGATTTAACTACCAAGGTTTGGTGGGATATGTATTGAGATTTATGATCCGGATTTATAAAAGAAGCCTTCCCATAAATGGAAAGGCTTTTTTGTTTATGATAGTTTCCTCCTTTCATCAAATTTCCAAAATCATTTAACTAGCCATTGTAGATTAACAATACATAAGTAGCAGGTTAATGGCTATTTCTTGCCGAAAGCGAGTGTTGTTTGACAGTTTATAAGATTCCCCCGTTGGTTTTAGTGGCTCCGCCTAAAGGAGGAGTGACTACTTCTTTAGTTTTAGCGACAGAAACTAAAGCTCTACAGCCTGAAATTATAGTTTCAGTGACTGCAACCGTGGTTTTAAAGTTTGAAACTGAAGTTGCAAAAACTAAAACTTCAGTTTTAGGTATTAAAACTGAAGTTCTAAAGTCTGAAACTATAGTTGGACTGGCTCCGTCTTTAGATTCAGTGGCTCTGTCCTAAGACGGTGTGGCTACCTCTTTAAGTTGTTCGAAAATCAATAGAACTTAAAATGGACACTTGCTAAAGTTGTCGTTGTTCTTTCGGGGAAAGAGGAGCGAAAGAGAGATTTCATAGGCGCCTTTGGTTTGCATAGCTAAGCCGGAATATGGAAGATCGACCGCAAAGCCAATGTTATAAACCACTTTAAATTTGTCTCCAATCCCACCTTTGTATCTTACTGCGGCAATGAGCGCATTAGTGTTAGTGGCGGTGTGCTGTACTGCCAGCCGGTGAATGACTGAAAAGCAAAACGGAATAATAGAAGGGTTGCGCTTTGGGTTAATGAACAAGTCAACACCTGTGTTCAATTCATAAAACGGACCCTGGTTTTCGAACAGGATGGTAGGACCTATGTAGAAACGTTTAGTGTCGAGGCTTATACTGCTTCGGTAGGTGGCTATATATTTTCTCGGAGTTCTGCCTATTGATCCGACTGAACCGGTCAATGAATTGGATGGAGAAAGAATATGCGCTATCGCAAAGCCGAATTCGTTGTACCACTTGTCCTTTCCTTTGAAGTTGTGTTTCGCCAGCAAGCCCAAATCCATATCTCCGTTAAACTTTAGGGCAATGCCATTGTGGTCGGCAGCCGATTGTGCCGAGTTGGGCTGGAAGAGATTCAGTTGGTCGCTGAACACCAACTTATCCCAATTTAAAGAAATGGAATTGAAATAGGCTTTGAAACCAATGCTGAGTTGAAAGCGTGGAAGCGCATCTTTACTTGCACTTATCTTCATGAAATGCTGTGCATAGCTGATGCCGGCAGTGGTGGTGGTCAAATAGCCTTCACCCTGCACATTTTGAATTACAAATAGGCCGGCTCCTGCTGTGTAGGAGTTGCCTGCTTTGATATAGGCATCGGCAATTACATCATAGGCCGATAAAGGACCTGTGGAAACTTTGCCCGGAACATTGGGCCAAAGGGTTCGATAAGTGGCCGCCACCTGATAGCCTCCGTGATTGCCGGTATACGCAGGGTTGTAGTAATACTGATTTAGGTTGTATTGGGAAAAAGTAGGGTCCTGGGCCAAGGAAGTCTGTTTCATTACAAACAAAGCAACGACCATGCACAGCATAGCCACCAACCGGTTGGCCGATTGTTGTTTTTGAAGAGCGATAGTATGGTTGCTATTGTTTATCATTCAGTCCGGGTCAAAGTTTATCTCACCAGGGTTATACTTCCAATTGTTTTCTGCCAACCGCCTTCGTCTTTATCATACGTAATGCCTTTCCAAACTATTCCATCCAAAAACTCCGCGCTTATCTTCCAAACATAGGCATCCTGTGGGCAGGGCTTGCCTAAATAGGTTCCATCCCATCCTTCCGCAGGGATGGTTTCGGATAATAAGGTAGACTCCCACATTAAGGTACCCCATTTATCAAACACCTGTGCTCTGTATTTGAGCAAACCAATTCCTAATGGCTTCCAAACTTTCACCAATTCTTCTGAACCTTTAAAATCCGGTTGCAAAGCATTGGGAACATGCAGCGACTTCTTAATGATGTTGACGGAAATAGTAGCAGAGTCGGCACAGCCATACTTAGTGGAGGCGACCAAGAGCACGGTGTAAATATCTATCTTCTCATACGTATGGCTTGGACCAAATTCATGGGTTGTCTGTCCATCGCCAAAGTCCCAGGTATAAGTATCTGCATTGGTGCTTTGGTTTAAAAAGACAACTGTGCCATCATAAGGATATACCGATGAATTAATCAGCGTGTCGAAGATAGCTACCGGAATGAGATGAACTTTTACCGTATCATTCAACACTAAGCTATCTGTGCATTGATGAATAGAGCTAACAGAAACAGAGACACTGAAAGTGCCCGTGTCGCGGTAGGTGTAGGAAGCAGTACCCACGATGGTCGTTAAGTTGGCACTATCGGCTCCAAAATTCCAGTTGTAAACAGCGGCATAAGTTGCACCGGCAGAGAAAGAAACCTGCAGCGGAGCGCAACCTTCTGCTGGAGAAATATCTATACTCAACACATCAGGTTTAGGATAAACGGTCACTATCGTAGAGGCATTATCTTTGCAACCATTAACGCTGATGGCGGTCAATGCAATTGTATAGGTGCCGGGTGCTGCAAAATCGGCTACCGGATTGATAAGCCCTGAGGTTGTATTGTTTCCCAAATTCCATACATAAGAACTTGCATTGGTACTTAGATTATTTAATTGGAAAGATGCTGCAGGACCACAAAGACCATTGGCAGATGGAGTAAACGCAGCATCGGGAATAGAAAACACGGTCAGTGTTTTAACCACGGTGTCACTACAGAAACTATTACTCGCTATTAATTGAACCGCATAGGCTCCTGTATCGGCATAAGTTTTAGAAGGAGCGAACAAAGAAGATTGGGCTCCATCACCAAAAGTCCAGGCATAAGTGTTGGCAAATTGGCTATTGTTGATGAAAACAAAAGGCTGTTTATCGAAACATTTATCGAAGGCAGAATAGGCTGCTAAAGGCCGCTGGCGAAGAAGAAGCGGAGCAGTATTGACACCTGCACATCCATTTGTATCGGTTATGGTTATAGTTATAGAATAGCTGCCCGGGTGGAAATAATAGTGTAAGGGATTTTGTAGGGTAGACGTATTGGAAGCAGCACCGGCTGAGTCGCCAAACTGCCAAAGTATAGTGCCTATGGGTAGCACCGAACTTATCTGTGCACTCAGTTGAACTGAATCAGGCGCACAGGCGCTGGTGTTGCCAACGGTTAAGGTAACAGAAGGCGCGGGAGTAACCGTAATGTATTGAGCCGTAGAATCGGTGCAACCATCGGTGGACTGAATGTTTTGAGTCACCCGATAGCTACCAGGTGCGGAATAAAAGTGAGCCGGGTTTTGCAACGATGATGTGTTCTGTGCACCACTAACTGGGTCACCGAAGTTCCAGTTCCATGACTGGGCAGCAGAAGAACCATAACTCGAATCGACAAAATGAACGGTAGCATGTCCGCAGAAAACAGCTGTATCCAATTTAAAATGAGCAATAGCGCCTGTTACATCCACCCGACCTAAGGGCAAAGAAAAGACACAACCTAATCCATCATTCAAAATCAACTCAGGATAGAATGTGCCGGTTCTGATATAGGTATAGCAAACCGAATCTGGTCCAGGCAAAACGGTGCCATCGCCAAAGTTCCAGATATAAGTATTGGTGCCTGTGGACACAGCCGACATACAGGTAGAATGAGGCACACAGCCCGAAGTTGGTGCCGTAGCAGTGTGCGCAGAAGGACCTGTGATTTTTATATAGTCGGTATACACCAGGGTATCGTTACAGCCGCCCGCATTGGAAGCAATAAGGGTAACACTAAAGATGCCGCCCACCGTGTAAATGTGGAATGGATTCTTGAGAGAAGAAACCTGACCATCACCAAACTCCCAGCGCCAGGCTGTTGCCGAATCGAAATTGGTTGAAAGATTGGTGAAAGAAACCGATAGTGGCGGGCAGGAAGAAAAAGTATCGCTGGCCATAAAAGATGGATTAGGGAACACAACATTACTGTTGTTGATGCTGGATGCTGTGTCAGTACAATTAGAGGCATCTGTAACCACCAACGTTATTTGAAAAGGCCCCTGAGTGGTGAACAGATGGCAGAGATTTGCTGAATCGGCTGTTTGTCCGTCACCAAAGTTCCAATGATATTGAAGACCTGTGTTGACGGTTGTATTGGTATAGCACGATTGCAAACCATTGCACAGTGGTGTATTTATTTCGCTGAATGTAACATCAGGTTTATTTGCCTTGACATAAGCAGCCCGCAACTTGCTGCTGGTACATCCGTTGCTGTCAACTATACTTAGCCTTATGGAATAAGTACCGGGCAGATTGAACGTATGCAATGGACTTTGCAGAGATGAAGAATCGGCTGCACCGGATGTAATATCGCCAAAGTTCCAATTCCATTTTTCAACCGCAGAAAAAGGAACTATCGTAGAATCGGCAAAGGTTACGACCAACGGTGCACAGCCCGTAATGGGTGTAGCCGTAAGGTTAGCCAAGGGATGAGAAACATGAATATAATCGGGTTTGTACACGGTATCTATACAACCAAACGTGTCGGACACAATAAGCCGTATGCTGTAGATGCCTGAATTTTTAAATTTAAAACAAGGGGCCTCGGTATTGGCGGTGGTATCTACGATGCCCAAGGAGTTAATCGCTGTCCAGTTGTAGTGGGTTACATTACTCGAAGTACTGGTGAAACAGGATTGCATAGGGGTGCAGCCGTTTAATGGACTGGCGATGAACTGTGCACCAACACCCGTAATGTGAACCACGACCGATTCTAAATCACTACAACCTGTGGAATCATTCTGCACATACAAATAGGCACCATAATCACCGGGACCCGGATAGGTGGCGGTGAAGATAGCAGCGGTTGAACTGTCGGGACTGCCTCCTGGTATGAACCATTTCAACGTTTGCGCACCCAGCGAAGCCGAACCATCTAAGGTTACGGTTAAGGGATTATCACAATTGCGGATAACCTGGGGAACCGACAATGGATACACCGTTTGCACATAATCATCCTTGGTGATGGTATCTCCACAACCGTAGTTCGATACAATGAGTGTAATGTTATAAGTTCCTACATCGTAGTAGGTATACACAGGGTTTTGAGCCGTATCCTCCACCACATAGGGCGGCACATTATGAAAGTCCCAGAAATAACCGGTGTATTCATAGGTGTTGGTCGATGAATCGGTGAAATAAAAAGGCTGGTTGATACAATTTACTGGAGGGTTTCCGCTGAAATTGGCATGGGGCCGGTAGCCGCAACATACAGCCGCAGGCAATTGATAATAGGATGAACAGCCCTGTGCATTGATGGTGGTCAGTTTTACGTTATAGCATCCATCATTTTGAAAGGTGTGCGAAGGATTTTGCAGAGTGCTGCTATTGGCACTACCGCTGGCGGGGTCATCAAAGTCCCATACCCAGGCCACAGGATTACCTGCACTGGCAGTACTATTAAAATTGGAGGTTAAAGGAACACACCCGTTGGATGGTGAAACAGTGTAGGTGGCAGGATTACAAACCAAATGCAGAAAGCCGAATTTCACATAGGTGTTTTTACAGCCGAGGGAATCGGTAACGATTAAGCTGGCAAAGTAGGTACCGCAGGAATTATACACCACCACCGGTGGAGTTTGGTGAGTAGAAGTGGATGGCACCCCTCCAGGAAAGTTCCAGAGATAGCTAAGATTGTTGCCTGATGAAGAATCGGCAAACGTGATAGGATTGGGTAACACACAGGTATTGAAAGCCCCCGCAGCGGTAAAATAAGCCTTGGGAGAGGGTTTAATAACCACAGTAGTACATTTCTGTGCCACACAACCTCCTAGATAATTGGCTGTAAGGCAAATGGTATAATTTCCACTGTCAGGGAAAGCAAAATTGGGGTTAGGTGTAGTATCGCCAGTAAGCGTAGCAGGGTGTGTAATGGTCCAACGCCAGGAGATGGGAAGGGGTGTGGAAATTCCGTGGGCCAATACCTGAGACGGAGCACAAAAGCTGGAGGTGCCAAAGGTAAAATCAAGGGCGTTGCCAGCTATGAACACATAGTTTGGTTTTACCACTGTATCCGCACAACCATGTGAATCGGTGGTAATTAAGGTAGCATTAAACTGACCAGAACTGTTATAAACCACAGCAGGATTGGCAACGTTGGAGTTAGAAGGTGTGCCGCCCGGAAACAACCAACGGTAGTTATAGGGCGCCAAACCCGATGAAGAGCCTGCGGTATAACTAATGGTTAAGCCGGTGGTACAGGAAGTGCTGCTGGTAGATGTAAAGGCCGAATGGGGTGGCTGATAGGCGCAAAGCAGATTATTAATCGTGGTATCGCTGGTACAGTTGTAGGTATTGGTGACAATAAGGGTTACATTTTTGCAACCTGCCACCAGGTAGGTATGCGAAGGATTGCTGCCGCTGCCTCCGTTGCCATCGCCAAAATCCCAGACATAGGAGGTAATTGCACCTGTGCCGGGCAGGGAGGTACTGGTGAAAGAGCCGGTCAAAGGTACACAACCCGCCACGCCTGAGGTAGTAAACTGGGCCGTTGGCGAGCAGCGGATATTCACGGTTTGAATATTGGAATCGGTTCGACCGATGCTGTCGGTTACTACCAGCTTCACCTGATAGACACCGCAGTTGAGATAGGTGGTACTCGGATTCGGAAATATGGAATTGGTACCCGGATAAACTCCAAAATTCCAACGATAAGATAAACCCGCACCGGTAGAAGTGCTTACAAAACTATAGATAGTTGGATTGCAATTGGTAATGGGGGTGATGATATTGAAACCGGCCACAGGCGCAGCCCTGAGGTGCAGCACTGCAAATACAGCAAAGATAACAGGCAATAAAAAAAGCCTTAAGCGGGCGGTCATGGTGTGGCTTTTAATGGTGACGAAGTTGTCTTTTTAGAAGCACTGTTTGCATACTGATTGAGGAACTAAAATAAGAAACAATGGTTAAACACCTTTAGCAAATTTATGGCTTTAATTGGGTTCATTCATAGTCTTTCTGCCGCCCGCTTTGTGGATAGGATGACTAAATTAGTCAGGTTCAGTGCAAAGGAAACACCGTCTATGGTAAACGAAGCATCCTTTGCAGCAAAGGAAACACCGTCCACAATAAACGAAGCATCCTTTATAGCAAAGGAAACACCGTCTATGGTAAACAAAGCTTCCTTTGGAGCAAAGGAAACACCATCTACGATAAACGAAGCTTCTTTTGGAGTAAAGGAAACACCGTCTACGATAAACGAAGCATCCTTTGGAGCAAAGGAAACATCCTTTACGATAGACGAAACATCTTTCAGAGAAAAGGGAAATCTTTTACGATGGACGAAGCATCTTTCAGACCAAAACATCCATGTCTCGGGGCGAACAAGGCTTGGCTGACGATGAACCAACGATGGTTCGTTACAAAATCAAGAAAATCTTACAGAAACGACCTATAGCATAGGGGTGTCGACAAAAACCCGAACATTACCATGTTCATCTTTACTGTGGTTCTTCATTGCTTCGAGGGTTTCTTTGCGGTCGTAAATCACGAAAAACACAAAAGGGTCGAACACAATGCTCTTTTTAATATCGAAGTGTGGGTCGCCATTCACGGCATTCAACAGCGTTATCTGCACCCCGTGTTCCTTGCGATATTTATAAGCTGCCCCTTTCAGCAACTGACGAACCTTGTCGGGTTTGCCGGCCAGCAGAATAGGAACCAATACTTTATCGGTTATTTTGAAGGAATCAATGACTTTGAAAAGACCTTTCGGGTTCTGCAACTTCACATGCAGATAATCGCCCCAGTTTATAAAGAAGCCTGCCGCCTCAAAATTGCCTTTGGCATCGCGCATTGCATACACCCGGCTGGTAGGCGAAGAACCAAGGATACGACTCACCATCTTAAAGAAATTCTCCTCGCTGTGCATTTGGTTAAACACAAAGCTGCTTTTGCTTGCCTGGGCGTGCTGATAATATTCGCGCAGCGCTTCGTGATTGTTTGAAATATCCACCAGCCTTTTCGAAGCGCTACTGCTGCCATACAGCAGGTTAACGTGCGTATTGTTTTGCATCGGGAAGGTTTCGTAGAACTTGCCGGTGCGTGTGCTGTTCATCATCAGGGCATCATTGATGGCCTGGTTCTCGCGCCCCATCGAAGCATACACAAAGTGAATATCGTTGAGGGTCACAATATCCAGCAGGATGCTGAACATGGTGGTGAAAATACGTTTGCGTCTGTAAATCGGTTTGCCGTTCACGGTTTGTTCGCTTAGGCGAAGTACGTTGTAGTAATAGCCTTTGTGCACCTCGCCATCGGGCGATGTAAAGTCGATATGATTGGCATGGATGTAGCCTATCATATTATAATCTCTGTTAGACGAGTCGGCATTGGTAAGCGGATGGAGCATAACCACCACAATAGCATCATCAAAAAATGCATTCACCGATTCAGGGAACTTATGAAAGTAACTCTGGAAAGCCAGTTTGCCTTCGCCCTTTTCATTCACATGTTTTTCGGGCACACTTACCACTTCCTTGCACTCACTATAGAAATACTCGGCATCATTTCTTAAACCGAAATTAGACAACACAGTAGAAATCTCCTCCATCATCTTGATAGGAAAGGCCAGCATGATGAGGTCATCTTCAAACGCATCATCACATTCAATATCTCTGCGAATGAATTTTAACTGCGAAGGATTAACGGGGTCTTTTCCTTCAATGTAGTAATAATGTCGTTGCTTGCTCATGTCAGGGTTATTTTAGAGTTAATGAGAACGGGCGCTAAAATGAAAAAATAAAGAGTAATTTTCGCTCAGTTCGATTTCCCAGAAATTTCATGTGGATAAGTAGCCCTATATTCAGCCCCCGACTTCTCTCCTTTCAAGGCCAATTTGCCTTCGCTCAAGGTCGGCTAAAATAAATATGGGTGGCGGAACATTTATTTAGCCTTAAAATATATACCTTCGTAGTCCATAAAAAATAAGATACAAAAAATTCAAACCAGTTACCTATGAAAAATAAATTACACCGTCTTTATTTCGTGTTTTTGCTATCCCTGGTCAGCACCATCGGGCTACAGGCACAAACCACCATCTATTTCGAAACCTTTAATACGGGGTCGAGTACCACCTGGACATTAAATACTACCGATTTAGGAAGCGACCCGGCTAATACCAACTACTGGATTATCAATAACACCTACAACGGTGGTTTTTTGGGCGGCACTACACCCAATGAGCCGGCTGCAGTAACCGGCAATCCAACCAGCTATTACATGCACATCAACAACAACTTAGCAGGCAATGCTTCTTTCCAAGGCCCTATGACAGGCGATGTGTTTACGAAGATGAATACCGCCATTAATACAGTAGGCTATACCGGTGTCAATTTCAATTTTTGGTATTTATCAAAAGGCCACAATACCAGTACCACAGCCTATATAGGTCGTGCTTATTACAGTATTGATGGTGGAGTCAATTGGATTTTACTGGCCAGCTATTCACAAATAGCGGTCTGGACAAATGCTAGTATTACCAACGCAGCTTTTGATAATCAGCCCGATTTGAGGTTTGCGTTCATGTGGCATCAAGCAGGCGGCAGCGGAGCTAAAGATCCTTGCCTGGCCGTAGATGAAATAAAGGTTACAGGTACTTCGGGCACGCCCTGCGGTGTATCTATTACCAACCAAAGCAGCACACAACCTACCTGCAACAATTCAAACAACGGTACGATTACCATCACCGCAACAGGGGCTACTGTTTACACCATCAACAGCGGCTCGGCTCAAACCAATGCAACAGGCGCTTTCACCGGTTTGGCTCCCGGTACTTACACTGTTTCGGCAGGTGATGGTACCTGCACAACGAATGGAACGAATATCACGATTAGCAATCCGGCTGCTGTAGCTGTACCTACGGCTTCTTCCAATTCGCCATTGTGTGTTGGTGGAACCCTGCAATTAAATGCAGCAAACGTTACCAATGCCACTTATAACTGGACAGGCCCTAATACTTTTAACGCGACCCAAAACCCGAGCAAAGCAAATGTAACTACAGCTGATGCAGGGGTGTATAGTGTGATAGCAACCGTAGGTGGTTGTAACAGTGCTGCATCTACTACCACCGTAGTTGTCAATACAATCCCCTCCGCTCCTACTGCTTCCAATAACGGCCCTCTTTGTGCCGGTGCTACTTTGCAGTTGAATGCAACCAATGTAACCAATGCTACTTATAACTGGACAGGGCCTAACGCTTTTCCTAATCAACAAAACCCGAGCAAAGCCAATGTAACAACAGGTGATGCTGGAACTTATAGCGTAGTGGATGTAGTTAGTGGCTGTACGAGTCCGGCTGCTACTACTACAGTAGTAATCAATCCGGCTCCTACTTCTGCTACCGCGTCCAATAACGGGCCTATTTGTGCAGGCGCTACTTTGCAGTTAAGTGCAACCACCGTAGCCAACGCTACCTATAACTGGACAGGACCAAACATCTTCAACAATCAACAAAACCCAAGTAAGACCAATGCCACTACTTCCGATGCGGGTACCTATTCTTTAGTGACCGTGGTAAGCGGTTGCAGCAGTATCGCTTCTACCACAACTGTGGTGGTTAATGCTTTGCCTACAGGCTTAACAGCCTCTTCCAACACACCCGTTTGTGTGGGTGCAACCTTGCAGTTAAATGCTACCGCTATTAATAATGCAACTTATAACTGGACAGGACCAAACAACTTCAACAATCAACAAAATCCAAGCAAAGCCAATGTAACTACAGGCGATGCAGGAACTTACAATGTAATTGCTACCGTAGGCAATTGCAGCAGTGCACCGGCTTCTACCTTAGTGGTGGTAAACACGATTCCTAATTCACCAACGGCTTCTAACAACGGACCGCTTTGTGAAGGAGCTACGCTGCAGCTAAACGCTACTGTAATAAGCAATGCAACGTATAATTGGACAGGACCAAACAATTTCACTAATCAGCAAAACCCAAGTAAGTCTAATACAACTATTGGTGATGCCGGCACTTATTCTGTAGTGGCTGTGGTAAATGGTTGCAACAGTTCTTCGTCATCCACTACGGTTGTCATTAATCCTATTCCGGCAACACCTACAGCCTCTTCCAATTCGCCCTTATGTGTAGGGGACAATCTGCAATTAAATGCTACTGTCATCAACAACGCTTCTTACAACTGGACAGGCCCCAACAACTTCAACAACCAACAGAACCCGACCAAGAACAATGTAACCATCGGTGATTCCGGTACTTATTCGGTGATAGCTACGGTAGGAAATTGCAGCAGCAATGCAGCTACCACCGTGGTTTCTATCAGCAATACACCGACTGCACCTACGGCTTCATCCAACAGTCCGGTATGTGAAGGCGCCATGCTTAATTTGACAGCCTCAGTTGTAAGCGGTGCTTCCTACGCATGGACAGGCCCTAACAACTTCAATCAGCAAAACCCAAGCAAAGCCAATGTATTGGGTACCGATAGCGGAACCTATTCAGTGGTGGCTACTATTGGTAGCTGTGTAAGTGCTCCTGCTACAGTTACTGTTTCGGTTGACCCTACACCGGTCATTTCGGTGACTACTTCCAACAGTCCCGTTTGCGAAGGCCAAACACTGAACTTAAATGCTACTACTATCAACGGTGCAACTTACTCCTGGACAGGGCCAAATGGATTTAGCCAATCCAGCCCAAGCAGACCAGGCATAACTTTAGCAGATACCGGTACATATTCTGTAGTAGCTACCTTAGGCAACTGCACAAGCAGTCCATCTCCTTCTACCAGTACGCTGGTAGTTGTAAACACTGTTCCGGTTGCTACTATTTCGGCTAACCCCACTATCATCTGCTCCAGCGATTCATCACAAATTTGTGCGGGCAACTTTGCTGCTTACCTATGGAATACAGGAGACTCTGCTATTTGTATAATAGCCAAACAAGCCGGCAATTACTATGTAACGGTTACTGATAACAACGGTTGCACAGCTGCCTCTAATCATGTAGCGTTAAGTGCCTATTCTATACCGGCTGTTTCCATTAGTGTGCAGGGTGATACACTCTCTTCGCAAAATGCCACCGGCTATCAATGGTATTTGAATGGCGTTGAAATTCCGAATGCCATTGCATCGCAGTATGTAGCTACTCAAACAGGTGTTTATTCGTTGCAGATAACCGATTCCAACGGGTGTCATGCCTTATCAAATGGTACCCAAATAGTAGTTACAGGTATACAGGAACTTAGCACCGTTGCAGGGTTTGAACTATATCCTAATCCGGCTAAAGATTTGTTGACTATCATCTGGAAAAGTGCTGCTATCACAGAGAAACAGGTTGAAGTAGTTGACCTGTCGGGCAGAGTAGTTTACATGACCAAAGCTAATGCTTCTACAGGGTCCAATTTGACCATAGACATAAGCCAATATGCTAAAGGCATTTACCTTGTAAAAGCAGGAGGACGCTGGAGGAAGTTTGTAAAGGAATAAACCAAGGTGGGCTGCTACTACTTCTTAGGTTTTCTTTTTACAGAACCCGAGGTAGAAGCACCTGAAAGATGACCATCGGTTCCGCGAATGGAAACAGAAAATTGCTCTGAACTGATATATCCTGAATCTCCATAAGGAACAAACACAGAAAAAATTCCCGCCACCCTGGCGGGAATTTTTTCTGTACTATCACCCGTATTCCATCGATATGATGAATGTCCTGCTTCTGCCTGCAGATAAAGAACACCCAACGAATCGAAACAACTGATTTGCGGACGGTTCAATTGCCAAGGCAGCGAGGCATAATTAAACACCCTGTAAGAAGTAGCACCGTTCATCTGCACAACTTTCTCTTGCTGCTTATTTACAACTACAAAGCTTAAATGATTTTCAGGGTTCCTGCCAAGTGTACCATAATTGATAAGGGTATTTGAATTACTAAGGCGCTGCATATTGCCCGAACGTGTGCTGTAAATATTCGAATCAATCATATAACTCCAGATTAGCTCGGCTGTTTTATTCTTTTCATCCAACTTAAATTCCAGGGCCCGTGCACCATGATGTGTGCTATGGTTACCATTGTCGAACAGCGTTATATGACCGTTCTTTATACGTCTTATATCATGTTGTCCGTAAAAAGGTACCGGGCAGTTGATAACCCTAAACTGATTGGCAATACCACCTAAACGCCACATCACCGAGCCATCTGTCCGGTTTATTTTTGTTATCTCATCCATGTTCCGGTTACTCAGCAGTATATTTCCATCATGGTCCATCTCCGCAGCGTTGCTGTGGTTCCAGCTTATAACAGGGCCTCTGACTAAAAAATAAGAATCAATCTCCTCCTTCTTAAAATGGTCCTTGGCATGCCATTCAAATACAATATTCTTGTTTCTGTCAAGTTCGAGCACTACCGTCCATTTAGGAATAACAGTTCCGTCAGTATCAGTAGCAATATTATTCGCGTTTTTTATCGTTCCATCCTCCCGCATCGAGTCCAGTCCCAGCAGCAGGAAATGACCGTTGCTAAGAACCTGCAATTCGTGCTTATCCATGATAAACCTTTCATTGCCTTCAATGGAATCTACCTTGCGGAAAGTGCTATCCATTAAATAAAACCTGGTTAAATCGGAATAACTCATCAGGCCATTTGGTTGCAAAGCAAAATTATAGATGGAACATCCAGCTGCCCGCAAACGGTAGTAAACCAGTTCACCATACTTATCGAGAATCATCAACCGGTCGGGGTTCGATAAAAAGAAATACCCGTGAGTCGCTGAACTATCATAAACAGTAATCTTAAATTCACTGCCTTCTGCAAAGCAACGAAAGGAAGACATGAATAAAAGTAACAGATAAATTCTGTTCATTTCATTTGATTTAGCCTTTCTCTTCACAACCTTCTTATCAGGCAAAATAGAGATGCATGCCGTGTTAAGATTGGCAACCTTCTGCTTCTCGGAACTTATGAAGGCTCCATCGCCATAAGGTTTAAACACAGAATATTCACCCGGTACTTTAACCGGAATGATACGAGTGCTATCTCCTGTCCTCAATTGATAAGAAGGATGTCCTGCCCCCGCATCTAAGTAATGAACTCCCAACGAATCGAAACAAGTTATCTTCGGACGCTTTATCTGCCACGGAAGGGTTGGAGAATAAAACGAACGATAGGAGTCAACATGGTCGGGAGAGGTTAATTGAAACAATTTATGGCCGGCTTTAGCTAACAAAACTTGCAAAAATGAAATTACTTTCATATTGCGCTAACCCTAAGTTTCGATTTCAACAGTTCCAAAAACTCCTTCTGCGGTTTTCTTTTCTGTATATCCTTTTGGCTGGCTGCCTCCATAGCAAGTTTCTTTAATCGTTCATTTTCCTTATTGAAATCCTCCAGGTGTTCGGGCTTCATTTCTACTCTCTCCATATCCGAAATCTCCCTCTTATAACCTAACATATCCATGGTATCACCCGCTATTCTTTCAAATAGCTGCAAATCGAAATGACTAAACTCCGATTTATACTTACCGGTATTATCCTTCATAACTGGCTTTTCTACATTCTCCCACATCTTCCCCGATTCAGCGGTTTTATGAGATTCGTTGGTTTGGTAGTAATTCAGTACCGAATCGCTGTAAACAACACCGAGTTTAGCACATATTTCTTTCATGACAGAAGCGGGGTCAGCTACAAGATTTTCATAACGCACTATAATATACGCCTCTGCCGGAAGTGTTTCCAAATAATTCAAGGCTAAGTCCTGCTCCTTTTTCCATTTGGCAGCCAGGTGATAAATATGTTTTTCACCTATCATTATCTTTTTGAACGAAAGCGCCACATCGCGACCGTCTCTTACCAAATAAATGATAAAAGGCCGGAAATCCTCTGTAGCAAAATTATCAAGATAATAGACCGTTTCAAGACTCTTACAACACCATATTGCTTTTTGGTTGGCCACACATTGCATCTCGTTAATTCGTATAAATATTTCGAGCAGTGTTCTACGCTTACAAAGAGCTGCCACTTTAACTCTGTCCAAATCGGCATTCTCCCAAGGCACCGGGTTTAACTCGATGTATCGGCACACATCAGCTATAAGGCTTTCGAAATTTCTATCTTCCTTCAAATCACCATAGCCCGCCAGCAAGGGATAAAACAGGTGTAGAATATGAGGTGGATGAGGAGCATAAATTTCGGAAACCTGATTGAGCATCAATCTTAAAAGATTAGAGCCGGAACGTTGGGTACCAATCATCTGAATGGCTTTAAAATGAGAAACCGGAGTTGTCATAATACAAAGAAAAGTAAATATTTGAAATGGATTCAGGCACTTCACAAACAAAAGCACACCATGTTTGCCCTATCCATTAAACAGTATGCTTATGGCATCGAACTAAATTTAGCTACCAATCAACCACGTATTATAATAGGACCCGGCTGTTTTAACCACGGTTGCCAGCGATTATGATTTGGTTCACTCGTAATCGTTATCATAATTGCCTGCAACTATGATATTGGTCGGGGGCAACTATTATCATGGTTACAATTGACTATGATATGGTATGCATGCAACTATTATAATGGTCACTCATGATTATGATTTGGTTTGCCGCAATTATTATAATGGTTACACGTGACTAAGATCTGGTTTGCACGCAACTATTGTAATGGTCACTCATGACTGTAATAATGGTTGCGCGTGACTATGATAATAGTTGAATCCCAAAAAAGCTATAACTTACCATTAATATTGGCCTCATTATACGCTGCTTATGAAAAAAGTGAAATTTTTGAGGCCATGAAGCGCTTAGAATTGTAGTCAAACACTAAGCTTAGAAATACTTCAACTGTTGCCGCTTATTGGTTACACCGCCTGTCGTGTTTAAGAATTTCAAACACCACCTCTATTGCCCGGTTGATTGCTGCTTGAATAAGGGGTAGAAAAAAAATGACCTTGTCTATCCAAAAATATAGACAGAGGTCACTTATATTAACTTAAAGTACGGCAAGTTTTAAATAAAATTTAAAAAAATGTCTTAGCTAAACGCCTATGAAAAAGCACAAAAGGTATACCCAGGCAAAAAAATATCTGATTTCGCCTTGAAAATTGGCGCATTATTTGATATTTTGATTTATAATTGCGCAATCTAAAGCAAACACACTTAATTACCATGAAAACACAGTCAACGCTACGCACTGAACCAGTTTACTTTTTAGCAACAGCACCCAGAAAAGCCTACAATATGTTTAACGCAATGCGTAACATTTTGTTACTGCCTTTTCTTTTGCTCTTGATGAGCACTCCTTCTTTTGCCCAGACCGTAATTCAGGTTGGAACTGGGGTAGTCACTGTGACTGGAACTTCTGCAGGAACTACTGCCGTAAATGCTTCGCCCTACGGAGTTTGTGTTGGCAGTGGTAATGGAGGAAAACATTTGCAGATTTTATACCTGGCCACCCAGATTAATGCCGCCTTGACAGCCGCGGGTTTAACCACGGGTGTTCCTTATGTCATTTCAACCGCCTCGTGGGACGTATGCACCTCGGTTGGTACGGCAACCTGTAAGAACCAAGTTGGAACCACAATTAAAATGAAGAACACGGCAGCAGCATCGTTAGCATTCGGTAGCCCTCAAACCGGCTTGACTACGGTGTTTGGACCAACAGCAATAACTTTTCCAAATTCAACCGGGTATAACGTAACCAACACGCTTGCCACCAATTTTACCTGGGATGGCACCAGCAACTTAGTGGTGGAGTATTGTTATACTTTTACAGGTGTAGGCATTATAACTGCCTATGGTGGTTGCAGGCGTACCAATGTGGGCGTGGTTCAAATGATTCATAACGGAGGTGCTGCCGTGACTTGTGCTTCAACCTTTACTACCAATGTGTCGGCAATTCCAAATGTTAAGTTCACTGTATCCTCGGCATGTACACAGCCAACTACTTCGGCTACTGCATATTCTACAGGCTCCATTTCTGTAGGTTCACCGGGTCCTAACTCATCCGCTTCTTTTTCTTTTACTAGAGGTAGCGGCACCGGAGGAGTAATAGCTATAGCTAAAGCAACTACTGCCACCGGCTCACCAAGTACGGGCACTGTTTATACCGGTGCTAGTACTGTGTACGGTAGTGGTACTGCTGTAGGTACCGGGTTTCTGGTTTATGCTTCTACTACTCCCGGAGACAATTCAACTGTTGTTACGGTTCCGTTAACGGGTTTAACCAATGGAGTTACTTACAATATTTCGGTGTTTGAATATAATGCCACAAGCACCTGTTATCAGGGGGCTGCTACGGCAGGCACTATTGTCGTGCCTACCTGTGTGCCTCCGACCACACCGGCATCGGGTATTAACTTTGGCAACCTGCTAAGCACCAGCAATGATGTAAACTGGGTGCGCGGTAATGGCGATGCAGGGGTTATAGTAGTAGCTCGTTTGACCTCCACAGCAGCAGTAGCACCAACCAACGGTAGCAGTTATGCCGCTAATTCGGTGTTTGGTAGTGGCGCGACCACCGGAGCCGGTAACTATGTCGTTTATTCAGGTACGGGAACCACTGTAAACGTAAGTAACTTAACTCCTTCTACAGGCTATACCTACTCAGTATATGAATATAACAGCGCAGGGTCTTGTTATCAAAGTGCAGCTACTCTGGCACAAACCACTGCTTCCTGCTCCCCTGCATCGAATGCTACCAGCTTGACCTATAGCGCTATTACCAACAATGCGATGACCGCCACCTGGGTGCGCGGTAGCGGAACGAATGTATTGGTAGTGGCTCGCTTAACCGCTACTGCCCGTGTGTTTCCTACATACAATGCTACTTATACCACTAACACTGCGTTTGGTGCAGGAACAGGTTCAGCTATTACCGGCACAGGGAACTTTGTGGTGTATAATGGCACGGGAACTACGGTAAACGTAACAGGTATGGCGAACTTAACAGGCTATACCTTCGATATATATGAATACAACGCCACCCCAAATTGCTATTGGTTCGCTACACCACTTACAGCTGCGCAAAGCACCTTGGATGGAACTACAAGTGGCGGTTGTGCTGCTACCGTGGTAAGAACCGGAACAGTAATGACCGCCATTACACCAACTACAGTTCTGCAATCCGGCAACATTACAAACACCAATTATACCAGCCAGCCTATTGGCTTTACTTTTAATTATGGTGGAACTAACTACACTACTTTTGGTTTAAACACTAATGGTTATATCTGGTTCGGAACAGGAACCCCGCTTGCCACTGCTACCAACCCCCTCAGCAATGCTTCTGCAAACCTTGGTGGCTCAGGAACCATTGATGGGATTATTTCGGCAATGGGCGCGTTTATTAATTCAAATTTTGTCAGTTCTTCTGTTACTCCGACTATCGGATATACAGTAACAGGTGTAGCTCCTAACAGAATATTAACTATACAATGGATTGGATATACATGTACTAATGATAATACTTGTTCATACTTTTTAGGAGGTAATAACAATGATCGCCAAGATTTTCAGATTAAACTAAATGAAAATGGAGGCACTTTAAGCAACCAGATTGTATTGGCGTATGGCGATGAAACACCTTACTGCATTGCTGGTGTTGCTTCCGCTCAGGTAGGCATAAGAGGTGCCACAAATGCTACTTTTACAAATAGAACAAGTAATACTAATAATTGGGGAAATAATGCCGGTGGTGTAAATACTGCTACGTGCGGTGTAACTGGGAGTGTATATATTACAGGAGCTACTATCACTTTTACTCAGGCCGTAACAGCAGGTCCATCAGTAGGTGTTGGTTCATTGAACTGCCCGGCAGGTACAGTTTCACTTACAGCAGGTGCGGGATTTACCAGTTACCAATGGTTCGATGTAGGAACCGGCTTAGTCATTCCTGGTCCGGGATCCAACAGTTCGATTTATACAACCTCAGCTACCGGTAATTATTCTGTGGTAGGTAAAAATGGAACTTGCTACGCACAATCATCAGCCACACCGGTTACGGTAGGTGGTTGTGGCTTTGCCATTACTGCTTCAGCCGGTGCCAATGGTACTATCAGCCCGAGCGGTTCGGTAAATGTAACTTCAGGAGCTGATCAGACCTTTACCATAGCCGGTACAGCTCCATGTTATCAGGTAGCAGATGTATTGGTGGATGGCATTTCCGTAGGTGCGGTTAGTACCTATACCTTTACCAACGTAACGGCTGCACACACTATTTCTGCTACTTATATCATCAACAGTCCAAGTACCATTACTGCCACAGCCGGAGCAAATGGTACTATCAGTCCGAGCGGAGCGACTTCAGTAGCCTGCGGTTCCAGTCAAAACTACGTAATCAATGCAGCTTTTGGCTATCAGGTACTGGATGTTTTAGTGGATGGAATTTCGGTTGGAGTGGTTGGTTCATATAACTTCACCAATGTGTCTTCCAACCATACGATTGATGTAAGCTTCACTCCTATCACCATTACCACCAGCGCGCTTATCCCTAACTTTATATGTCCAGGTGGCAGCGTTTCGGTTCCTTACACCATATCCAATCCAATATCCTCTATTGCATTCAAGGCACAATTATCTGATGCCAGCGGTGTATTTGCCAATACCACTTCAAACATTATCGGAACGCTGAACACCACCACCAGCGGTACCATTTCGGCCACTATACCTACATCTACACCAAATGGATCGGGATATAGAATAAGAGTATTAACAACTACGCCACTTATTCTCGGCAGTGATAACACACAGGATATCCGGATTAAGTATAATACTGTAACATCTATAGCCGGATTTTCAAGCGAAAACATGGGCACTGTAGGCGGCACGACTGTCATTGCTACCCATGAAGCAGCTAATGGATTTGTGAATACAGCACAAACTATGTCGGGCACCGGTGATTTGCGGAATACCACAAACTCTACAGGATATGCAGGTGCTTCTGGTGGTGCGAATGTTTTTCTTACCAATACAGCAGGTTTATATTTTCAGATAAACGGAATAAATACACTGGCTTACAATACCGTATCGCTTACCTTCGGTGTTTATAAAAGTTTGGCGGGTGAAACCGGCAGTACCCTTGGCTTAGCAGTCAGCAGCGATGGCACCACTTTTTCAACGCCTATGCCTTTAACAGGTCTTATAACCGGAGCGGCAGGCTGGTACTTAGTGCGCGTGGTTGGGGCGATACCTTCTTCTGCTACAGCAGCTGTTAAATTTGTACAACTGAGTACAGCTTCTCAATTCAGAATAGACGATGTCAATATTTACTACGGAACACCAACGGTTCCATCAATCACTCCTTCGGCACCGGCAGCACAATGTGGTGGCACAGTTACGCTTACCGCCAGCCCTAATTCAACAGATGGCGCATCACTGTCATGGAGTGATGCCTCTACCGGAAATACGCTCGTTGCAAGTGCAACCGGTAATTACTCAGCTACCATTACCGATGGATTCGGCTGTGTTGCCAATGTTGGCCCTGTAGCTGTAGCCATAACAGTTCCGCTTGTTCCAAGTGTAAGTATTGCGAACAGCTCAACTTATGTATGCACCGGAGTTGCCAATACTTTTTCTTCTTCCGTTTTAAATGGAGGGACGCCAACTTACCAATGGTATAATAATGGCAGTTCGATACCGGGCGCTACGAATAACACTTATACTCCAGCAGCCAATACTTTAAGCAATGGGGATGCCATCACGCTTAGCGTTACATCATCCGGCAGTTGTTTAACCACTCCTACAGCCACATCCAATCAATTGACCGCTCAAAAACTGGCTTACTCTCCAACAACGGTGTGGACAGAAACTTTCGGAACTAACACCACTACCAATGTAGCTGCTTACGCCAGCTATTCGAATGGACAAGGATTTACCTTCGCTGGCTCTCCAGGAGGATACCCTGAAATAAGAACATCACAGCCTTCCCCAACAGGCAGCGGAGCTTCCGGTGGCAGCAATATGTTTTTTGCCACTATCGGCAGTGCCGGTGGTCCGGTAGTATTAACCATTAGCGGTATTAATACAACCAGTGCCTTCCCTAATAATCTTTCTTTTTGGGTATGGAATGACGGATTTGCTTTGAGCAATAGCAGTAGTTTCAAAATGGAATATAGTACGGACGGCACCAATTATTTCCCGATTACTTACGGTCCTACTTCGGCAACGCTTAACTGGTATTTTATAACTATCAATAACGCCCTGCCTAAAGCCAGCAATGTAAGATTGCGCTTTACACAAAGCGGTAGTATTCAGGCCCGCTTAGATGATATTAAACTGCAGGCTTATACCACAGGCGATGCCTCTGTTTCGCCATCAGGCCCTATAGATATTTGCTCAGGTGCTACCCAGACCTTAAACGCTACTCCAAACCCGGGAAGCGGCATCACCTATCTGTGGAACAATGCAGCAACAACTGCGGGTATTGGCGTAACAACCGGTTCCAACTATATAGTTACATTAACAGACGTATTTGGCTGTAAGTCTTCTGCCTCTACGGTGGTTAACATAATACCTACCGTGGGGACTCCTTCTGCCATATCAGTTTCTGCAGGAACAGAACCTGTCTGCCACTTAACCAATGGAACTACTACCACTACATATTCCACTACGGCTTCAAACAGTACCGGTTTTAACTGGACATTAAGTAATAATGCCGCTGGAAGCATTGATGCTGGCGGAGTAATGACATGGGCTAATGGTTTTGACGGAACGGTAGATATTCGGGTAACCGCAAGCGGATGCAACGGTCCTTCGGCTCAGGTAGTAAGAACTGTCACAGTGAATCCGACACCGACCTTCACACGCACCTTTACCAATGTAACATGTTATGGTGCCGCTAACGGTCAAATAGATATTACAACCTTGGTTGGATCAGCACCTTTCACCTATTCTCTTGATGCAGGAACTAGTTATCCATATAATCTTCCAACTATTTCCAGTCTTTCGCCAGCTACTTATCAAGTAAAAGTAAAGGACGTGAATGGTTGCGAATCGGCTACATCAAATGTTATCATTACTCAACCTGCTGCTGCACTTTCCGTTACAGCTACCAATGGCAGCCCATATTCTACAACGGTTACAGCAAGTTTGTTTTCAAATCCTACGGGAGGTACAGCGCCCTATACTTATGCCTGGAGCGGCCCAGGATTTACGTCCTCTTTGCAAAACCCTACCCGTGCCTTTACTTTAGTTACCATGACAGGGACCTATACGGTAACGGTTACGGATGCAAATGGATGTACAGCTACAGCATCAACCGTTATGAATGTTTATGATGGATATGTATGGACCGGTGCTGTGAGCGGAGACTGGGCGAATAACGGAAACTGGAGTTTCCAGGTTCCTGATTATCCGGACGATTGCACCCAAAGATCATACATCCAGGCTGGTACCCCGTTCAGTCCGACTGTAAATATTGCGGGCTTAACCGTGGGTAATATTACCTTGGTTAACGGAGCTGTGTTGACCTTAGCCAATGACCTTACTTTATGTGGCAACCTTACAGGTTCGGGAACCACGTTGTATAGTGGGGTAGCCGGTCCTGGTAAATTAATCATGAAAAGCACCCCTAGTGTATTGCAAACAATTAGCGGTAAGACCAGATTTGTTGGCGCTCTGCGGATTGATAATTCAGCGGGCGTGAGAGTAAATTATGGCAGTACACAGGTTGTCAACGCACTTGAATTGAAGACAGGAGTTTTAACGGTAACCAATTCAGGCTTCATGACCTTTATCAGTACTTCGTCCTCGCAATGTGCCATTATAGATAATTTCAGTGCCGGTATGACAGGTTCTATTAGTGGGGCAGTAGTTATGCAACGTAAATATGATGCCCCTACAGCACCGTTTTACAAAACACAACATTATATGGGCTCACCGGTTGACCAACCATTGCTTACTCAATTTGGCGCCAATGGAACTCCGGGCTATATAATTAACACAACCTGTAATGAGAGAGCATCTTCACCGGGTTCACCGTTTGGCGATGTCGCACAGTACGATGAGGACCATGGTGCCGCCTGCACTTTGCAGGGATGGAAGATAATGAATGCCGGTAGTGCAGTTAACGGCAGAGGCTATTCGGTATCTAAAAACGGAGCCGGTACCTTATCCTTAACAGGTGTTCCGAATCAGGCAACAAATTATGCCAGAACCGGATTAACTAACAGCAACTGGACAAATACTACACTTCAAGGGTATACAGATGTATCCGGATGGCACATGATGAGCAATCCTTGGTTGGCCAATCTACGAATCACGACCAATGGTGGTGTAGGATTTGACAATCAGGTAGCCGTATGGCAAACCACCGGAGCTTTCGCGGGATCTTATTCCTATTATCAGGTAGGC
>CANJVG010000010.1 GCA_947478005.1 Bacteroidota bacterium | reverse complement strand
GGAACGAAAGGCCCGAAACCATCGGTGCTCGAAGGGTCGGTAGAGGCCGAGATGGCGAGGACAGTACGCCCATGGAAATTTCCATTGGGCACAATCACCTTGGCTTTATTGTTCTTAATGCCCTTTACTTCATAGGCCCATCTGCGCGCCAGCTTGATGGCAGTTTCCACGGCTTCTACTCCCGTATTCATCGGCAACACTTTATCGTAGCCAAAGTATTCGCAAATATATTTTTCGTATTCGCCCAACACCGAATTGTGAAAAGCGCGCGAAGTCAAAGTCAGCTTTTCGGCCTGCTTTTTCATCACATCCACAATCAGCTGATGGCAATGGCCCTGGTTAACGGCCGAGTAGGCCGAAAGAAAATCGTAATAGCGTTTGCCTTCCACATCCCATAAATAAACACCGCGGCCACGGTCGAGTACCACAGGCAGCGGATGGTAATTGTGGGCGCCATAGCGCTCTTCAAGTTCTATCAATTGCTCGGCTCTGGTTTGCACTGTTTCGCTTGTCATTGTTTAAAGTTTTCGTTTCAAAAATATAAATTCTGCCTTGGCGCCCTTATCTGGCAGCATTACAGGATAGATGAAGCGGTTTTACAGAAGGTTGCGCCCAAAAAATAAACTGAAAATAAAGTTCAGTTTGCATACTAAGTATGTTAAAGGAACGTTTTCCCGAATTTTGATGTGAGTGGTCGGTTTCTAACGTTTTACTTATCAATTGCATCCAGGCTGTTCTATCGGCAACACTATCATTCCACTACCACCCTCCCCGTATACCTCTTTTGCCCGCTGCTAAGCGTAACGCTATAAATACCTTTTTGCACACTGCCTATGTCTATGCTTAGCCGGTTGTTACTGATGTCCACCGGCTCATCTTTTACCACACCGCCTGTGCTGTTGTATATACCTAACTGGGCGCGGTTACCTCTTACTATGCCTTGCGGCACCTCTATTGTAAAGCTACCCGTATTAGGATTGGCATAAATAACCAGGCGGTCATCTAAGCGCATCATCCTTACACTGTTTGCACCACCCGTAATAGCCTCTAACTTGGCTAAGAAAAAATTGCTCTGCCCTGTGCAGGTTAAAGGAATACTATCAAAATAAGTAGTGCCGGTGCTTAGAATACCCGTTACTATGGCATTCCCATCGGCATCTTGGGTAATAGATTTGCCAATCACATTGCTAATTATTTTGTATCCTAGCAAACTGCCATTCGAAGCATACCTTGCAATAAACATATCGTTATTTGACTGAGCATCTATAGTGTCGTTACCAAATATTGCATCTTTCTTGAAGTTACCGAAAATGTAAGTGTTACCAGTTTCATCTGAGCTTTGATCGGCTATATAAATTAGTGAATCCGAACGAATAGCTGTAGCCCAAATTATCTGACCTGTGCTATCATACTTTGCAATAAAACTATTGCTTTTGCTGCCCGGTGTTTTATAAATGGTGTAACTGCCTAAAGTAATACTATCGTTATATCCACCTGCTACATAACAGTTTCCAATCTGGTCTGTTGATATAGAATGAAAATAAGTAGTTGTCGAAAGATATGGATGAGCCCATTTTATATTTCCGTTCATATTCAAGTCAACCAGAAAACCAACATCATTTCCTCCAATAGCGCAGATGTGTGCTGTGTCGAATTGAATACAACTATCAGCATATCCAATCATATACAAATTACCGTTGCTTAATGAAATGGATTGTACGGATGATGTTGCCCCGTAATTTTGCTTAACCCAAACACATTTCTGCGCGCTATCCAATTTTGCTAAAAACATTTTAGGATGAAAAAATGGATCTGAGTTATCGTTATAAAGACTAAACGTATCAATATGGTCTATGGTTCTATCAATCGTGCCCGCGAGATAAGTATTCTTCTCGTTATCAAATGCGGTTGAGTAAATTACGCTTGCTGCTTTCTTTACATTTAAGCCATGTAAATTTGAGTCGAAGGCAGCAATATATCCATCATAATTTGAACCGGTATGAATGGTATCAAATGTATTGCCACCATCCATATCACCGTTTACATAGATATTTCCTTCATAGTCATGGTTTAAATTAACCGTTGAAAACCCACTTTGCAGGGTATTCTTGCTTATCCGCCCAAGTCTGATAAAATTACCGGCAGATGAATATTCTGCAATAAAACCATTTCCACCCTGTGGATCATTCCAGCCGGTAATTGTATTGACGTCAAAAGTTACGCAAGAATCAAACCCGCCAAGGCAATAAATATTCTCATTGGTATTTACAATTACCATACTTGCCCCTGCTGTTTTGGTATAATCCCCACTCTTAGCCCACAGCCAGTTTTGTGCATAAAGTGAAACTGAGGTGCTTAAGAGTAAAATAAAAAAGGTTAGGAGTTTTGTTGTTTTCATGGTGTTGGTTTTTATTGCTGGTGAGTTTAAAGCTTTCGGCTTGTGCGATTAAACGAATCATTTTAATCTTTAAAAAATACCAGAGATTCTATCTTCATTGCCTTTTTGTTTAAAGGCAATCAAATATAAAAGAATTGATGCGGCTTTTAGCCAATCTCATCAACTCAAACAAAACTTTCAAGCGCTTTGCGCTCTAAAAGTCCCCTTCCCGGCCCTGAAAGCGCGCCATAGGCTACCAATACGTGCCTGCCCATCGCTTACATGCCCCATTTCATCAAAAAACCTCCATTTTCATTCAAAAACACCTCCCTCCAACCCAATAACCAAAATCTTCATGACGATTATTGGCATCTCTGTGACGATTATTGCTCTCTCTGAGATGATTATTGGCGTCTCTGTGACGATTATTGCTGTCTCTGAGATGATTATTGGCGTCTCTGTGACGATTATTGGCATCTCTGGGATGATTATTGGCATCTCTGTGACGATTATCGCTCTCTCTGAGATGATTATTGGCATCTCTGTGACGATTATTGCTCTCTCTGAGATGATTATTGGCATCTCTGTGACGATTATTGCTGTCTCTGAGATGATTATTAGCATCTCTGTGATGATTATTGGCATCTCTGAGATGATTATTGACGTCTCTGTGCCAATAACCGAACCCTCGGTTTAAGCAGACCCGCATCTAATCAGGCCTTTAATCCTTCAATCACAAAAATCATAACCTGTCCCGACCCATCGGGAGTTCAGACAAACGTCCTCCCTCAATCCGCATTCCGAAATCCGCCCTCCGAAATCAAAACAATCGCGGCAACAATTGTATTTCCCTTCGCAGTTTCGAAAGGCAATTCCTCTGCGTCCTTTGCGTCATCACCTGCGCGCCCTTTGCGTTAAATGTATTCCGCCTTTCGGCTGTTCAATCCGCATCCCAAATCCGCAATCCGCAATTCCCCCCGTCTTCTGTCTAATAAAGAGTATTTTCGCGCCTCAATTTATTAAATGCCATTCGAGAAACTACAAATCATAGAGCCCATCCTTCGCGCTCTCAAAACTGAAGGATACACCAAGCCGACACCCATTCAGGAACAATCTATCCCCGTTATTTTAAAGCATAGAGATTTGCTGGGTTGTGCCCAAACAGGCACCGGAAAAACGGCTGCTTTTGCCATTCCTATCCTCCAGATTTTACATGCCGAAGCAGCTCACGATAAGGGACCCAAGCATATCAAATCGTTGATTCTGACCCCTACGCGGGAGCTGGCGATTCAGATTGCCGAAAGCTTTACGGCTTATGGTCGCCACACGGGCTTGAAACACACCGTTGTTTTTGGCGGAGTGTCGCAACATGCACAGACCGAGGCACTCAAAAAAGGAGTGGACATACTGATTGCCACACCGGGTCGTTTGCTCGACCTCATGAACCAGCGCTTTGTCCATCTTCAACACATCAAAATATTTGTGCTCGATGAAGCCGACCGTATGCTCGACATGGGTTTCATCAATGATGTAAAAAGAGTGATTGCCAAGCTACCTACCAAGCGCCAAACACTGTTCTTCTCGGCCACCATGGCCCCCGAAATTCTCAAACTGGCCAACACCATTTTGTTCGAGCCTGTGGAAGTAGCCGTGACCCCGCAATCGACTACGGTGGATGCCATCAAGCAATCGCTTTATTATGTTGCCAAGAGCGATAAGAAAGACCTGTTGATCCATTTATTGAAAGACAAAAGCATGGATCGTGCATTGGTATTTACCCGCACCAAACATGGCGCTGACAAAGTAACCAAAGAGTTGGTGAAGGTTGGCTTTAAGGCCCTGGCCATTCACGGCAACAAATCACAAAACGCGCGTCAAAATGCCTTGAAGGATTTTAAAGCCGGCAACACCCAGGTGTTGGTGGCCACCGACATTGCCGCCCGCGGAATCGACATCGATGAACTTTCACACGTAGTAAACTACGAGTTGCCCAATGTGCCCGAAACCTATGTTCACCGTATTGGCCGTACAGGTCGTGCCGGTGCCAGTGGTATTGCTATTTCCTTTTGCGATGCAGAAGAAAAAGGCGAGTTGAAAGATATTCTGAAATTGATAGGCAAACCAATTCCGGTCGTGGAAGGCCACCCTTACCCGATGAGTCAGGCCGAAATAGCCATGACTGTTCCGAAAAAAGATAACCGCAGTTTCTCCCATAAGAAACCTTCTTCGCATTCTCCGGGCCACAAGTCGGCAGGAGCACCCAAAGGCGAAAAGAAGAAGTTTTGGGGAAAGAAGTTTGGCAGTTGATAGACCCTCTTACCTAATCCAGGGTTCAAAAATCATTGGATTAGTGATTGAAGATTAACGAAGGCAGAATGCAGATTTGAATACAAATTCAAAATCTGCATTTTCTTTTATGGGCTGTTTACTTCTCAAAACTCAAATCCTTAATTTTCAATCGCAATTATTACATCCTTCCTTATATTCGCCAATCATTTTTTATTCTAAAACAATTTTATCATGAAATTAGGCTACTCGCTTTTGTCGGGGATTTGTTTGTTTATGTTGCTGAACAGTTATCAAACGGTTGCGGCCAACAATAGTGTTTACGAACAGCGCAGACAAGACTACATCGATTCTTCTTTGGCATCTTCAGGCGGTGCCAAAATGATTTTGCAGGCTTATCGCGGTATACCGGTAGATGCACCCACGCTCACCACCACCTTGGCTAACATAGCCACAGGCACCACAAGCGATTTCGATATTATTGAAATGATTCGCATCCTCTATCTTGATAGCGGAACCTATGATGCGCAGATTCTACCAGTTTTAAATTCTGTACCTTACTGGATTAATTCGGGCGACACCGTGCGAAATTACTGGTCAGAAAACCACATGATCATGTGGATGGGCAGCGACTGGCTATTGCACGAGCGCAATGGCAAAGCGGTGGACAGCAATTTGCGTAAACGCTTGGTACACTTCCTTAACTTAAAGAATCAGTATGGGTTTTATGAATTCTTTTCATCGGTCTATTCGCCCTATTGCCTGAGTGGTATGTTAAACTTGGCCGATTTTGCGCAGGATGCAGAGATTAAAAGTTTGGCCATTTCGGCTTCACAGCGCTTACTAGAAACCATGTTGATGATGACTACCGATAAAGGTACTTACTATCCGGTAGCAGGTCGTAACTATTCTGGTAAATATAGCGACCCTTATGGGGCTAGTCATAACAACCTTATTTATCTCATTACCGGTTTTGGTGATGCTCCGGTGGGTGCATCCCATGGCGGAACTTTTATGGCTACCTCTTCCTTGGAAGTAGATACGGTCATCAGCTCCTGGACACCCAACTTAGATACCTTGTTGCACATTGGCCATTCCTTGGACAGTGGCTTTGTATTGAACAGCGGCATGTCATCCGTTGATAAAGTTGTTTTTCAATGGAGCTCTGGGGCCTATTTTCATCCTGATGTAGTACAGGAAACTGTTCAGCTTTTGCAGGATTCTAATCTTTGGCATCAGGTAGATTTTTCTTTACTGCTTCCTTTAGCCAGTATTGTCACTCCTCAAACCGCTCCTGGTTTTGCCAACAACCTGAGTAGTATTTCAAAGAGTTCGGTTATCTGTAAGGAAGACGTTGCTATCTTCAAGCATAAATCCATCACCCTGTCTTCCGTTATTGATTTTTGGAAAGGCAAGGTTGGTTTTCAGCAGTATCCTTGTGTAGCTAATGTGGGCACCACGGCTGTTTATACCTCATCGGGTGAAGTGAATGCCGACTGGGATGCGCGCAATTCAAACAATGCCAATATTCATCTTCCTTATGTCATGCAGAAAAAAAATGTGTCGCTTCTCATGTATCGTCCCGAGCCTGTTAGTCCTTTAGTAGGTACCGCCTTCACTTATAAGGATGTGTCTTTGCGTTGGAACGATGCTGCTTTTGATGAAGTGCGCAACGACAGTATGTGGTTATTGGGCAGACAGGGCAGTAATTATGTGGCTGTGCGCAGAAGCTGTACGGGTGAAATCAACACTGTAAGAGCTTGTGAAACCAATGGCGGGCAAACGTGGGTATTGATGGTTGGTGATTCTGTGATGTATGGAAGCTTCAATAATTTCCAGGCAGTAATCGACCAATCTCATTTTGAGGAAAGATGGTATCTGGATACCACGAGTTCACCGGCACAGTATGTTTACTATTCTAAAATTGTAATGGACACTACCACCATCGAGTATGCTTGGGGAGTTGATACCGTGCTTGCTACCGGCATCAGTAGTGTCAATGCAGCAAACAATACCTTTAGTGTTTATCCAAATCCTGCAAATGATAGAATGACTTTAGACTTATCTTCCTTTGCCAATCAATCGGTGAATATAAAAGTGATGAACATGGTAGGGCAGGAGCTCTATCAGGAAAAGGTGAACGTAACGACTAATACAAAGACCATACCTACACAAGACTGGGCGGAGGGTGTTTATATGGTTGTTGTTGAAACAGCGCAGGGCAAAGCCATGCAGAAATTAATTAAACAGAACTAAGCAGGCTATATAATTATGACTTTAGATATTCTGGCTTTTGGCGCCCATCCCGATGATGTTGAATTAAGCTGTTCGGGCACCCTCATTAAACACATTGTAAAAGGCTATAAAGCCGGAATTGTCGATTTAACCAAGGGTGAACTTAGCACCCGGGGTGATGTGAAAACGAGACAAAAGGAGGTAGCAGCAGCCAGCAAAATAATAGGAATAAAGGATAGAGAGAATCTCGGCTTTCGCGATGGCTTTATTATAAATGATGAAGCCCATCAACTCGAAGTGATTAAAATGATTCGCAAATATCGACCGGCTGTTGTTTTTGCCAATGCAAAATATGACCGTCATCCCGACCATGGAAAGGCAGCTGAATTAGTTCGTGATGCGTGCTTCCTGGCAGGCTTAGCAAAAATTGAAACCAAGATGAAAGGGGAGAAGCAAAAACCTTTTCGACCCAAGGTGGTTTACAACTATCAGCAGGCGCTTCATCAACCGGCCGATTTTGTGGTGGACATTTCCGATTATTTCGAAAAAAAGATTGAGTGCATTCGCGCTTATAAATCACAGTTTTATAATCCGGCATCTAAAGAACCGCAAACCTATATCTCCTCACCTGAGTTTCTGGATTATATAAAAGCCCGCGATAGCTACTTTGGTGTACCGATAGGTGCGAAGTATGCCGAGGCCTTTAGTGTAAACAGATTGGTGGGGGTGAATGATTTAATGAATCTGCTGTAATTGTTTACGGTACCATACAAATAGAAAAGCCGTCCACATTTCTGAGGCGGCTTTTCTATTTGTATGAATCCCGAATTAGTAAACCCGAAATCTGCATCAAGGGAAGATTCCCATGGCGTAGTAACTGTTCTTAATCTTGTTGATGGCCACCGCAAAGGCTGCGGTGCGAATATCAATTTCCGATTTTCTACGCTTCTTAAATTCGCGGATATCGCGATAAGCTTCAATCATAGTATCTTCCAAACCGCTGTTTACTAAATCTATTTCATCGGCCCCGTGAATCAGGCTGTCAATTCTTGATTTAGCTACGGTTTTTCCGGTAAGGTCTTCGACCAGTTTGATGAAATCTGTTTGATGTTTCTCTTCCCAGCGTTTCTGCATTCTTCCAAAACGAACGTGCGAAAGATTCTTCAGCCATTCAAAATAAGAAACCGTAACGCCTCCGGCATTGATATATATGTCAGGAATAATCATCACCCCTTTCTTCAACAATATTTGCTCAGCAGCAGGAGTTACAGGACCGTTAGCCGCTTCGGCAATAATTTTTGCCTTAATGCGCGCTGCGTTTTTATCGGTAATTTGTTTTTCCAATGCCGCAGGAATTAAAATGTCGCAAGGCAGTTCAAGAGCCGAGGCAGAATCGGCAATTACTTTGCCTTTGCCGTATCCTTTCACCGATTTCTTTTCCTGACGATATTTATATAAATCATCTACGTCAATTCCGTTTTCATCATATACCGCTCCATCGGCTTCGGCTATGGCTATTACCTTGGCACCATACTGACTAATAATACGCGCGGTGTGGTAACCTACATTTCCTAAACCCTGCACAATTACGCGCTTGCCCTCTAAGCCTGTTTCTAAGCCAAGGTCTTTCATATCATCCTTATAAGAGCAAACTTCGTTCAGTGCATAAACAACACCACGTCCGGTAGCTTCGGTTCTACCGTGAATACCGTTCAGGGCAATTGGTTTACCAGTAACACAACCGTATCCATCAATTTCACCGGGGCGAAGTGTAACGTAGGTATCAAGTATCCAGGCCATTTCACGTTCTCCGGTTCCATAATCAGGAGCTGGAACATCAATGCCCGGTCCTATAAAGTTTTTCTTTACCAATTCGGTGGTATAACGTCTGGTAATATTCTCCAAAATATCCGGAGGTGTTTGACGAGGAGAGATTTTAATTCCTCCTTTAGCACCGCCAAACGGAACATCCACTAGCGCACATTTATAAGTCATTAAAGCAGCCAGCGCCATCACTTCATCCTGGTCAACCTGGAGTGAATAACGGATACCACCTTTGGTAGGCATTCGGTGGTGCGAGTGCTGTACACGATACGCTTCGATTACACGAACTTCGTTGCCATACTTTACCGGGAAATTCATTTTGTAAATACTGTTGCAGGTTTTAATCTGGTCAAGCAAGCCTTGTGGAGCTCCTGTGAACGGAGCGGCTTTGTCAAAATAGTAGGATACACTATCAGAGAAACTTAAGTTTTTGAGATTCAGACTTTCTTTTTTATCAGCCATGATATTTTATTTCGTGAACAATGCCCGTAATTAAACGGAGAACAAACCTAGAGTAAAAAATTACTTGACCAAATGACCATTGTTAATAAAAAAAAGCCAGTCATTTTTCTGAAATCTGATAAGGAAAATTGAATGACCGTTAAATCCGGTAGTCGACAATATTTGTTTAAGAAGTGCCTATTGCTCGGTTATTGCTGATTGTTGGATAGTGGTTGCGCAGATGCCCGAATAGGGCAGTATTTTACCTGTTTCAAATACACAAAGAATGTTGCCATTATGGAGCAGGGTTAAATCGTTGTAGGCGGCTTTTTTTGCGTGGATGGTTATCTGCCTGGTCCATGTTTTTCCATCGTCTTTGCTTATCGAAAGCGTTAGATTCTGTCGCTTTGTTTCGTGTTTCGGATTTGCAAATAACAGCAGGCTGGGGCTATAAGAATAGCGCAATAAAGATCCTTGACAAACAGGCTCAATTAGAGTGCTGTCAAATTTCGGAATCGACCAGCTAAGGCCTCCATCATTACTAATGCTGGTTTTTCGGTTCGGCAAACTTCGGTCACTGTTTCGCATGTTTAATAGGAGCGTGTAATCGGACAATTCTACTACGGTGCATTCGTCTGTTTTGACCAAAGACGCACTGCCCCCAAGTTGCCAGGAAAGGCCATGGTCATCGGAGTAAATGACATGTGAAATATGTTTGTCAATACCTGCCAGCGTGTGGTTGCAAGGCACTACTATTCGGTTTTTGTAACGGCCTTGCTGCAATTGTATCGCATGAACCGGTCCGCTTGCGTACCATTTCCAGTTCTCTGGTTTTACCGTAGACGTAATGTCAACAGGCTTTTCCCAGTTCATGCCTTCGTCATGGGAACGAAGAAGAAAGATCTTATCATTATTAAGCGTTGCAATCAGTAGAATATCTCCGGTCAAACGGTCTTGAACGGGTGTTGGATTACCACAGGTATTATTTCCGTCATTCCATATTATTTTTAAGCTACTCCAACTATTGCCGTTGTCGGTAGATGTTTTCATTACAAGGTCAATATTGCCATGGTCCATTAAGCTTTTTCGACCCTCACAAAACGCCAACACCTTGCCGCTCTTTGTTACAATAACCGTGGGTATTCGAAAAACGTTGTAACCATCCTTGTGGTTTTTGAACACAGCCTGAAGGGCAGAAGTATGGACTGGTAAACAAAGACCTGTAAGGACAAAAATCAGAATACTATAAATCTTTATGGAGGTGGTCAAGTGCATGGGTTGTAACTATTCAAGGTTTATAGAAGAGGCAAACAAGAGTGCTCCATTATTGCGTAAGCACTATACTAAATTAAGAGTCTGGGCGGGAATAAAAAGTGATTAGTACAAAAGAAATGAAATCTACCATCAAGACTCTGTTTGTCTTTCCCATTATCATGCCTCCTCCGCACTATCTCTAACTAATCGCAATTGATTTTGCTACCGGATTTTCTTTCGGTCGATAAATACAGGGATGCAATTATCTTACCTAAGCTTTGTTTATAGTTTTGCACCGCTATGTCGCTTTTCATTGCTTCTTTAAATTCGGGTAGTAACGGCAATTGCTACTATGTGGGCAATGGCAAGGAAGCCGTGTTGGTTGATGCGGGCATCAGCTGCCGTGAAACCGAAAGGCGAATGGCTAACCTGGGTTTGAGCATGGAAAATGTGAAGGCCATTTTTATATCGCACGAGCATACCGACCACATTAATGGATTGCCCGTGTTGGCTAAAAAATATGGATTGCCTGTTTATATCAGTAATGCTACCCTCCGCAATAGCCGTATGGTTTTACCTTCGGAACTCGTACGTGACATCACTGCCGAACCGGTGGCAATTGGCGCCTTGCGAGTAACGGCTTTTGAAAAATTGCACGATGCAGCCGACCCCTACAGTTTTATTGTTGAAGGCAACGGCCTAAAGATTGGCGTGTTGACAGATATAGGCAAAGCCTGTAAACAGGTGGTGCATTATTTCCGCCAATGTCATGCTGTTTTTCTTGAAAGTAATTACGATGAGCAGATGCTTGAGGAAGGAGCTTATTCTCTGCGTTTGCAAAACCGCATACGGGGTGGCAAGGGACATTTGTCCAATGCGCAGGCTCTGCAATTGTTTGCCATGCACCGGGCTCCCTATTTAAGCCATTTGCTTTTGTCCCATCTCTCGCAAAGCAATAACCGACCCGAATTGGTGCTCGATTTGTTTAAACCGTTTGCCAATGAGCTGACAATAGCGGTGGCTTCGCGTTATAAAGAAAGCCCTTTGTATCACATTCAACATTCGGCTGAAAATCTTTTCTTGACCCAAAGCCTTAAAACTTTCCATGCTGTTCAGTATTCCTTGTTTTAAAATAAAAGCCCATGTTGAATATGACTTCAACATGGGCTTAAAGAATATAGGACTCTTTACTGCACATTCAGTTTAATCTCCGTTAGCGCTTGCTGCGTGCAATCAAACTTACTCGCATCGCTGCTGCGGTTCTTGCCCTTACCCAGCAAATCCATATTGCTGAATGTCACATTTCCGTTATTGCGGAAACAGATTCTTTGGTCATCCTTAATACTTCCATCCGCATTGCGATAAGCAGGGTTCACAGCCCCATCGGTCACCAAATCAGGCACCTTATCGCCAAACAAGGCGCTGAACATCTTGCCGAATACCACACTGTTATCTGTCACGCCAGTGCCGCGCGTAATTTTATTATCATGAATCGAAATTCCACCGCAGTAAGGGTCATAAATCGAATCTTTAAATGGTTTGTTCAATGCCATAAAACTGATGACACAAGCACTCACCGTATTGTTTCCCGATATTTCATTACCCGACACTTCACATTGGTTGGTAGCCATGATGATTACCCCGGTTCCTGCCGGAATTTCGCCTACCGTTGTTCCCTTCACACCAAAATTAGGCACATTGTTGCTGATAATTTTATTGTTGAAAAGGCGGCAGCGGCTTCCGTTTTTCACTTGCAAATCGGGCAGGTCAAACACCAGAATTCCACCGGTGTTATTGGTCGATATGTTTTCATACACATCAGCCCCCGTGCAGTTTTCTATTTCAATACCCGCCACATTATCGTGCACATTGTTTTTGCGCACAATGATGTTTTTCGATTGACCCACATAAACACCCGCATCAGCCGAGCCAAACACATCACACTCTTCAATCAACACATTGGTGCAACCTACAGGATAGGTAGAATACGAACCATTCTTGGTATCGTGCAAAGATGTCCAGCCCACCTTCAATCTGCGGAACGTAACGTTGGTAGCATCCTGCACCTTTATACAATCACCTTTGGCGTCCAACACGGCAAAGTCTTCCATCACAATGCCATCAGCCGTAATGCGCAAACCTTCGGCACCGTCTTTCTGCCCCTTAAACGAAAGAATCGTTTTGTCCTTTCCTTTCCCTCTGATGGTTACATTTTTAATGCCATCGAGAATCAATGAACGGGTAAGTGTGAAGGTCCCTTCGGGTAGTTCAATCACATCGCCTTCTTTGGCATTAATGAATTTTTCCTGCAGTTCTTTTTCAAACGCATTATCCACTTTGGCGGTGGTATTATTTTTACAGGAAGTAAAGGCCAGGGCTGTAGCCAAAACAAGAAAAAGGAATTGCTTCATGGATGTGATTGGATTTATTTTTGAATGCGCGAATATATAGGGGAAACACGAAACCCGAAATGGATAATGGAAATGAATCGAAATTAGGCACTAGGCCTGTTTCAGAATTCGCCATTCCTTCTGAAAGTAGTTGTTGATGCGGCCATCCATTACCTTCATCCAGCCAAGGTTCAGCCCTTTGAAAGTAGCCAAACACCAGCCACGGTTTTCTGTTTTCAGCTTTGGTGTTTCGCATCGCAAAAACGAAATAGCTTCTTCATAGTTCAATTCAACCGAAGGTAAATCGGTTTTGATAGAATTGCTTAATGCTAAATCCTGTGAGGGCAAAAAATCTTTGCCCTTAACAGTACCCATAAAAATTCCCGCCTGACGTATGTATAGTTGCTTTTCGAGAAACAGAAAATCGGCATACAGATGTTGAGGAATGGCAAACAGAAATTCGTTCTTGGTATGCTCCACAAATTGGTCAGGGTTTTGCAAGAAGTGCACAGCGGTCTTTTGTCTTGTGTCTTGCGTCTTATGCCTTGTGTCTATCTTCTGCGATTTATCGTCTGTGGTCTCTTTCTTCATCACCGAAATATAGAACCCTTCCCCCTTTACTTTGTGCGGATAGAACTGATAACCGTAGTTGGTTTTTACCTGACCTGAATTCTGAATTTCAACATCCGCAATCTGCAATCCGTAATCCGAAATCCGCTCATCGTTCTCCACCGCTTCAAACGTGCAGGTAGAATAAATCAAAAAGCCTCCTGGCTTCAAAGCATTTACAGCCTTTTCAAGAATATCCTTTTGACGAACAGCACATAGCGCCACATTCTTTTCGCTCCATTCCTCAATGGCATTCTTATCTTTTCGAAACAAGCCTTCGCCACTGCATGGCGCGTCAATCAGAATAATGTCGAAGTAATCTTCCAGGACCGCAAAATCTTCCGGCTTGTTTTGGGTGATGATGCAATTGGCGGTTCCCCATTTGGTAATATTCTGTTGCAGAATCTTATTCCTGTTGGGAATCAGTTCATTGCTCACCAACAGGCTTTCTTCATTCATGAGCGAAAGAAGATGAGTCGATTTGCCACCCGGTGCGGCACACAAATCAAGCACCTTCACCGTTTTATTTTCAGGGTTTATCTGTTTCCAGATTTCTTCTACAAACATCGAACTGGCTTCCTGCACATAATAAGCACCGGCATGAAACAGCGGGTCGAAGGTAAAGGAAGGGCGTTCGCTCAGGTATCTTCCGTTTTCGCACCAAGGAATTTGTTCGGTGTTGGTATAAATAATATCAGCTACAGTTTTGCGCGGATTCAAACGGATAGATGTGGGAGAGGGGCTGTTCAGACTTTGAACGAAGGCCTCAAATTCATCGCCCAAAACATTTTTCATTCTATCCAGAAAAGCTTCGGGATAGTTTACGGTTGCGCTCATTGTTTTTTGGCCACCATTATTAAGCGCGGTGAAGAGCCACGGCTGAATTCGCTGAGGTCATAATCGCCAAAGGTTTGTTTTAATTCAAATCGGGCATCATGCAGCATCTTCTCAAACTTATTGAGGTTAATCACTTTCAAACGCTCTTCGTAATGATGGTCTTCGTTCTTGTCCAAAAAGTCAATGCTCTTCAGAATAAATCCTTTCTCAATTCTCTTTTGGATATGAAACTGAATTTCATCGCGCTGCACTATTTCCCGGGGCTTCATCATTTTCACCGCCCATTCGCAGTTGATATAATCCATCACCAGGGTTCCGCCAGATTTCAGGCTGGCACCAAAAGCTTTCATTGCGTTTACGTCATCAACTTCCTCTTCAAAATAGCCAAAGCTGCTGAACAGGTTAAACACATAGTCGAATTTCTGAGCGGCATACGTTTTGCGCATGTCAAACACCTCAAACTTTAAATGAGCATTCTCAAAGTTCTTGGCAAAGGCAATACTATTAGCCGAAAGATCGATGCCTGTTACATCGTAACCAAGCGAGGCTAAAGTGCGGGAGTGTCGTCCTTTTCCGCACGCTACATCCAGCACTTTAGCGCCCTTTCGCAGGTCAAGTTTTTGCGTTAATTTTTTAATGAAGGATTCTGCTTCTTCAGCACTTCTGTTACAATAAAGTAAATGATAGTATGGCGAATCGAACCATTCTTCAAACCAGTTTGGCTTCATTTATAGTATGTCTTTGTGCTGAATGAAATTTTCGAAAGTATTAATGTCCCAATAAGCCTTTCTTCAAATCTTCATCCACCGGGTCACTCGAGAACCAAATGCCAAACAGCGCTTTCTTGAAATCAAGGCCGGCAATTGTGCTTTTCAATGTTCCGTTTTTATACGATTGTACTCCAACACCCGGTACATACCACAGTTCGTAAGTGTCGCCTTCTTTCACTTCTTCCTTTTTAAAGGTGCCAATGAACTCGTCAATTTTAGGTTGAAGAGAGGCCGTATTTCCTTTCATTGATTTGCCAAAACCTTCTTGTATAGCTTCGCTGAAATTATTGCTGTTCAGTACACCTGAGGTTGTTGTTAAACGGAAAGCAGTTGGCTTGTCGGCATTGATAACTTCGGATGCTTCTTTGGTTTTGGCAGTAAGATAAAGCCCACCGGTATAAAGTTTAAAGAAAAGTTTTTTACGGATGCCTCCACCATTTAGCACCAGCGTAGTATTGCCTTGTTTAATAGTTGCCGGTAAGGTTACATCATTAATTGTGAGTTGCGCTTCTGCTCCATAACTGATAAGGAAAGCGAGGATTAAAGTGATTGCGTTTTTTTTCATTGGTAGATTTTTTTGTTTGTAATTGAGGTCGGAAAGTAAAAATAAAAACCGTTCTGCTTTTTGTAAAACAGGTTTATTGAAATGGCACACGATTTATCGTACTAAAATAAGGTCCTTAATAACCGTATTGGTCTTACCAGGGTTCACCGGATTGGTATAAGAAATTTGACAAACAAAATTGCCGGCTTCCTGTGTTTTGCCTTTGTAGGTACCATCCCATGCCGCATTCCCCTTAGAATAAAATACGACCTCACCCCAACGGTTGTAAATCCGTATTTCTAATATGTCCGAGGACAAAGGGAAAATAGTGAAGACATCATTGTGCCCGTCACCATTAGGAGAAAAAGCATCGGGCACTTTAATATCGGGTAAATTGATTTCTACCTTATAACAAGCAGTGGCCGTGCAACCATATTTATCAGTAGCGGTAACACAGTAGATAGTAGTACTTATTGGCTTGGCAGTAGGGTTTTTGCTGTTTGAACTATCTAGTGTTTCGCTGGAAGACCAAAGGTAGGTATAGGTTGAATCTCCGGTGGCAAAAAGTTGAGCAGTCTGTCCTGATTGAATAGTAGTGTCAGGAACGGCAGTGATAGAAGTGGTCGGAGAAGAGATACTTGCCTGCACACCTTTTGCTCCTGTGCATCCACCTGCATTAGTGGCTGTTACGGTAAATGTTTGAGGTGTAGAAATAGTAGGGGAAATAGAGGCCGTAGTTTCACCACTACTCCAACTATAGGTTGCCTGATTGGTAGAAGAAGCTGTAAATACTGCCTGTTCTCCCAAACACAAAACAGTATCACAACAAACCGAAAAGTCAAAAGCGGTATTGTTTACGGTTGCTTGTGAACTAGCCAAACCACTGCATCCGTTTTGGTCGGTTACTGTTACCGAAAAAGTTTGAGAAGCAGCAAGTTGCTGACTTATAGAAGGTGACTGTTGGCCGTTATTCCAGTTATAAGTATAGAAACCATTAGGTGGGGTGGTAATGGCGAGATTCACCGTTCCATTCGGGCAAATGACAGTGTCGCAACAAATCGAAAATGAGGGAGGCGTATTCAGAATAATTGCATCTACAAAGGCTTCAGCGGTGCACCCTAAAGCATCAGTAGCCTGCACACCAATGGCTTGCGAAGTATTTATAAACATGAAAATAGAATCGGTGCTTGCTCCGTTACTCCAACTGTAGGATAGTTGATTGGCAGAGGTAGCGACAGCCTTTAGTGTTCCTGAAACACAAAAAGCGGTATCGCAGCAAACTGCAAATACCGGAGGAATATTTTGGATACTCGCGTTCACACTTTGTTGAGCCGAACAACCATTAGCGTTTGTTGCGGTAACCGTAAATGTTTGTGCAGCCGAGACAGAATGACTGATAGAAGCAACGGTTTCCCCTGTACTCCAATGATAAGAAAGAATACTGTCAGATTTTGCTGCAGCTAAGATAGTTCCCGTGGTGCAAAAAACAGTGTCGCAGCAAACCGTAAATACAGGTGGCACATTATTAATGCTGGCATTTACGCTCAGCTGAGCCGAGCAGCCACTTGTGTTAGAAACGGTTACTGTAAATGATTGCGATGAAGAAATAGTTGGTGTTATAGTAGCCGTATTTTGTCCGCTGCTCCAGGCATAGTTAACCGGAGAAGCTGTAGTGCTTGCAGTAAAGATAACCGTTGATGGGCTACATAGAACGGTATCACAGCAAATCGATAAGTTGGGGAAAGTATTATCAATGAAGGCATCCACACTTTGCTGAATACTACAACCGTTTTGGTCAGTGATAGTTATATAAAATGTTTGCGAGGTAGAAATCTGTTGGGTAATGGAAGTCGTAAAATCTCCTGTGCTCCAATGGTAAGTTAATTGTGAAAGTGGAGGGGCACTTACATTAAAGCTGGCCGTTGCTCCCGGGCAAACTGTTGTGTCGCAACAAGTAGTAACACCGGCAATATTATTGTAAACAGTGGCCGTATGTGTTTCGGTAAGTTGACAACCGCGGTGGTCTGTTACAGTGATAGTAAAAGGAGTAGTTACTGCCACCGCTTGCGTAAACGTATGGGCTGAAGAACCGTTGCTCCAGGAAACTGTAGCAGGATAAGTAGAGGTATCCGCTTCCGTCATTCGAATCGATTGATTAGGGCATACCGTAGTGTCGCAGCAAGCAGTAAGGCTTAGTTTTACAAAAGGAATTGTTCCTGAAACAATATTCAAACCTGTTAAGCTGCCGCCATTTGTACCCGCAGTAGCACCATTGGTAGTTCCGAATGGACATGCAGCAGGTCCTAATCCATAGGTGTCTTTTCCGTTTAAACCACCGGTATCAATGTAAGTTATATTACTCGGGATGGTATTTGTTTTTACCCATAACATACCACCACCACCACCACCACCAGGCCCCATACAGAATGTTTGACTTCCACCATTATCTAAATTTCCTCCTTTTCCACCGCAGGCATACACCTGTACATTGCCCGAATAATTGTCAACATATAAAAGTACAGTACCTGCCCCACCACCACCTCCGGCTCCATCTGCGCGAGCCAGATAAACTTCCGAATTTGCGTTGGCATTTATCCTCTTGTTGTTACCAACAAGGGTATTTGCCATGAAAATAACGATACCTCCTCCGTGTCCACCTTCGGTACCCTCATTATTGTTTTCATCTCCTGCTCCACCACCACCTCCCATAAATATTTTATTCGCACCATTGCTGTAAGACAAAGCAGAACCACCAATTCCCGCATAAGGACCCGGACAACTGAAGGTACTTGTGTTGGTTCGGGTACCGCCCATGCCTCCACTTCCAAAATTAGCACCACCACCACCACCGGTGTTATGGTCATTTCCACCACCTGCACCGTTTCCGTCCTTACCTCGTCCAAATCCAAAGCCGGCAGTTCCAATTCCCTGACCTTTTGCAGCTCCGCATGATATATTGGCACAGTAATATACCGATGCTCCACCTACTCCGTTATTGTAACATGGTTGTGCGCTGCTATCATTAATTATGGCACCACCTCTAAACCCATATCCTTTTACGTTTACCGAATCGTTTAGAATAATGGTGTCAGCTTTCAAAATAATGACGCCTCCTTTAGTTCCTGTCCAGACAATTGGTTTTAAGGCAGAATCAACCGAGGCAATCTGATATTCAGGAATGGAAACTAATTGAACTCCACCGCTCGCATCATAATCACGAACCAGCGCAAAGGTAAATTCAACAGTGTTCCCGACAACGCTTTTAATCGTTTCAATTTCATAATTGCCGCAATTGTTGTAGCCGGTGACATTGCCAAATGCAGCGCTGTTGGAGCCATCTACCGAGGCACCCTTCATTTGCATCACCATTACTTTTTGTCCTGCATGAAAAACCGAAGCATCATCTACCACCATTTTGTTTGAGCAGAAATCAATAGACGAAACCGCTGCGTAGGTATTGATTAGGCCACCGATATGCGACACCTGCGCAAACGGAATAGTGATAGCTAAACAAAGCCAAAAGCTGAATGTATATTTTTTAGAAAGTCGAGAGGTTATCATGTCCAAGACGCTAAACAAAGCAATAAAATTAATGCACCCTAAAAATAAATGAACAGGTATGAATAACGTTTAGCTGTCCTTCTTTTCTTTGGAGTGGTGCGGGAAATTGAATAATGCAGAAGTCAGGATGGGCAGGAAGAAAATAAGTACAGTTGAAAGAGAGAAATACAAACTGGTATTCTCATCATGCAGAACACGGTAAAGACTACCTTCAGGGAAATAAGTGCAGGCAAAATCCAAACATAGTCTTGTGCCGAGCAACGCAATCACCACAAATGCAACGGTGTCGAGGAAAGGGAAATGGGTCAGTAGTTTTACAAAATAACCGGCCACAATACGCATGGTAATGATGCCTATAAAAACACCTAAACACACCAGGTAGATATTGCTGGTAAATGCCACCGCGGCAAAAACATTGTCAAGTGAAAAAGTCATGTCCATTACTTCTACCATCAGCACCGTACTCCAAAAATGACTAAGACCGAATATTCTTTTGGGGTGTTTTGATTCCTCATCCAGTTTACAGGATTCGATTTCAATCACCGTTTCGTGCTTGACTATCTTTTTGTAAAAGAAGTCGATAGCCAGGTAAAGAAGATAGCTGCCTCCAACTAATTTCAACCAGCTTATCTTCATCAGGTAGCTTGCAGATATTAAGGCAATGCCTCTGAAAATATAAGCGAACACAATGCCTATTCGCAGTGCGCGTTTTCTTTGTGCTGGCGGCAAATCCATAACCATGGTGGCCAGCACAGCGGCATTGTCTACTGAAAGCAAACTTTCAATCAGAACCAGATTCAGCACTATCAGCAAAGCCGTTTTTGGGCAAGGCTCCAGAAAATGTGAAAAGAATTGCGCGACAGATTCCAATGGAGATATTTTATTAGCCGCAAAAATAGCTACGAATAATCATGACTGAAAATATTGAAGCAGTAATTTACGATATGGACGGTTTAATTATCGACAGTGAGCCCTTTTGGCGCAAGGCAGAGATGAAGGTTTTTGCCACGGTTGGATTAGAATTATCAGAGAAGGACTGCATAGAAACAACAGGCTTTCGTTTTGATGAAGTGGTGGAGCACTGGTGGAACAGGAAACAATGGATTGGAAAGACGAAAGAAGAAATTCATGACGAAGTGCTGGATGAAATGGAGAATGCCATTACCCATCATGCGCATCCAATGGCCGGTGTTCATGCTTCTTTAGAATTCTTCAAAAACAAGAAACTAAAAATGGCCGTGGCATCTTCTTCCGCCATGCGATTGATAAAAGCCACCGTAAAGAAGTTGAAGATAGAAAGCTACTTCGATATTCTCGTTTCAGCCGAACATGAAACCTATGGCAAACCACATCCGGCTGTTTTTTTACGCACTGCAGAAATATTGCAGGTAAGACCTCAAAACTGTTTGGTGCTCGAAGATTCCTTCAATGGTTTGCTGGCCGCTAAAGCCGCCAAAATGAAATGTGTGGTGGTTCCTTATCCCGAAGACTTCCAAAATCCAAAACTGATTATTGCAGATAGAAAGCTCCAGTCGTTGGAAGATATTTCAACTCTTTACCTACCTTAGCTATCTAAAGAGAAAAAACCAGCCACGAATTACTCGAATTATCACTAATTAGTGCAGAACAATTCGTGTTTAATTTGTGCAATTCGTGGCAAAACATAAATTTAAATTCAAGCGCGTAAGCTTTAAACCAGAACACAAACCTCGAAAATGGCATCTAAAATCCAACACCGCAAATCCAAAATCCAAAAGGCACAGGGCTTCGCCACCATCACCTCGCAAGATAAGTTTGATACCGCTAAAAACATCCATCCTCATTCATCGCCCATTTTCACTTCTTCTACCTATATCTATGAGAGTGCCGAAAAAGCACAGGCGGTGTTTCAGGGCAAAGAAGAAGCCTTTATCTATTCGCGCTGGAGCCATCCCAATGCCGAGTTGGTGGAGAAGAAATTAGAATTGATGGAAACCTTTGGCTTGAATATAAAAGCAAAGGCCCTGGTCTTTTCTTCGGGCATGGCCGCTATTTCTGCTTTGTTTCAATCTGTATTAAAACCCGGTGACGCGCTCTTGGCACAAGGAAATATTTACGGCACTTCGGTCGATTACTTTAATCATTATGGTCAAACCCTCGGCATCGAAATCATCTATGCCGATTTTGCCAAACTGAACGAACTGGAAACCATCCTGAAACAAAAGAAGAACATAAAACTGATTTATGCCGAAACTCCTTCCAACCCTACGTTGAACTGTTATGATTTAAACGCCCTGGCCGCCCTCGCCAAAAAGTATAAAGCCAAAACTGCCGTGGACAATACTTTTGCTTCGCCTTATCTCCAACAGCCTTTTCAGTTTGGCATCGATTTCATTGTGCATTCGGCCACCAAATATCTCAATGGCCACGGCACAGGATTGAGCGGCTTTTTGGTGGGCACCGATACCGCCTTTATCAAAAAGGAAGTATGGCAAATCAGAAAATTCAACGGCACTATCTGTGCCCCTTTCGATGCCTGGTTACTCAACCTCGGTATGAAAACTCTTTCGCTGCGCATGGAGCAACATTGCGCCAATGCCATGAAGGTGGCGGGCTTTTTAGAAAAGCATCCCGCTGTTTCTAAGGTCAACTACCTCGGGCTGAAAAGCCATCCCGACCATTTGCTGGCCCGCAAACAAATGAAGAATTATGGCGGTGTGCTTTCGTTCGAATTGAAGAACGGCTACAAAGCAGGGGAGAAGCTGATGAAGAAAATTAAGCTCTGCCAACTCACCGCTTCGCTGGGCACTATCGACACCCTCATTCAACATCCTGCCAGCATGAGCCATTCGTTTGTGCCCAAAGCCCAACGCGAAAAATATGGCATCACCGATGGATTGGTGCGGCTGAGTGTGGGTATCGAATCGGTAGAAGATGTAATCAGCGATTTAGCGCAGGCACTTTAATGAACGAGGAGTTTAGAGGGGAAACGGAAAGATGAACCAAATATTCCTCCCTTCGTCTTTTTAGGGCAGATTTTGCACTAAAAAGCCTCCTGTTCAATAGTTTCTCTGTTTTTGGACCTGTATTTTTCAATTTTCTTAACACCAAAAACCGTTTTTTTATATAAGAAATCCAATTTCTTATAATCAAAAAGCGTTTTTCTATATAAGAAAAGCATTTTCTTATATAAGAAATTCATTTTTCTAATTACAAAATCCGTTTTCTTAATATCAAAAAGCATTTTTGATATATCATTTTTGGTTTTTCTATATAAGAAAACCATTTTCTTATAATCATTTTCGGTTTTTCATATATCAAAAACCGTTTTTGATGTATCGAAATTAGGGGAACGGGTTTGGTTTTGCTCACACACTTGCTGACACAAAAAAACCAGCGCTTTTAATTTTGCACACTCTAAAAAGGCATAAACACCACCTAACAAATCGAGAAGTTGAAATACTGTCAATAAATTTTAGTTTTTAATTGTTCTTTCTTCTTCGAGACATTTTATATTTGGAAAATATTCGTCCCATGTAAATTAACAATGGTCAGAATGTGACATTTGGTGAGATATTAGAAAACTAAAAGAAGATGGGGACTGGCTTTTCGTAACGTTGCAGTACATCTGGACATAGGGAATCTAAATTTGGGAAAATTGAAGGGAATGAGTAGACTACTAATAAGGAAATGATTGGAAAATTTGCATAAATATTTTCTATAAGTTCAAAACAGCGTCTTGTTTCCTATTAAGAGAAAACGTTGCTTTTAAAATATTGAGAAATGTTGCAAGAAGGACGTATTGAATTTTGCCGAAAAAAAATCAAATACTGTAAACCAGTAAAAAACTAATTGTTATGCCGAAAAAGGTAAAGATAAAAGCGTATAAGGAAATTGATAGCGATATTCTTAACACAGTTGAGGAGGAAGCGTATCAATTAAGAATTGATGAAAATCCAGACGACATCGACCTTGATGTAATTGATAAAATTAATGTTTGGGATAAATCCGTTAAAGTCGAAGAAAATGGATATTATTGGAAAGGCGATCCATTTATAACTAAAGGTACACTTCCAGCAAATGACAAACCTCTTGTTGTAGAATTATTCTGTGGATGTGGGGGAACTTCTTTAGGTTTTGAATTAGCTGGTTTTGAAATTGCTATTGGTTGCGACATACACCAGCCTTCAATAAATACATTTAAAACTAACCATCCGAATGTTTCAACTGTTTTAGGTGATGTTAGAAAGGTAAATCCAAAATCATTTTTACAGCTTTTAGACGGCAGACAGGTTGATGTATTAATTGGTGGAGTGCCTTGTCAGGGTTTCTCATTGAATAATAGAAAGAGACACGAAGACGATGAAAGGAATTTACTTTATAAAGAGTTTATTCGTTTTGTAAAAGCATTGAAACCAAAAGTAGTTGTTTTAGAAAATGTTTCTGGAATGAAAAGTACAGGCGATTTTGTGAAAACAATTGAAAAAGATTTAAGTCTTGCAGGAAATATGAAAGTAAAAAGCAAATTGCTTTTTGCTCCGGATTATGGTGTGCCGCAATCACGGACAAGATTAGTTTTCGTAGGAATTAGAGATGGAGAAGAATTCGACTTTTCTGAAATTAAAAAAACACACGGTCCAGAAACTAAAAAACCTTATGTCACAGTTAAAGATGCTATTGGTGACTTACCAAGCTTAAAGCCAAATGAAGTTATTACTAAATACAAGAAAGAACCATTTAGTGAGTATCAAAAGTTAATGAGAAAAAACTTAAAAGAAGATAAACTAACAAATCATAAAGCTCCCAATCATCCTATAGCAGTAATTGAAAAAATTAAAAGTACAAAGCCAGGTACTCCAATGTATCCAAAGTTCAAACAAAGAATTCGCTTAGCTTGGGATATTCAAAGTCCTACGCAAGTTTCTGGCGGAATAAGACCTCAATTTCAATTCGGACATCCATCAGATAATAGAGGGCTGAGCATTAGAGAAAGATGTAGATTACAAAGTTTTCCAGATAACTTTATTGTTAGTGGAGGAATTGTTCAAGGTAGAGTTCAAACAGGCAATGCCGTTCCTCCTTTGTTAGCAAAGGCAGTAGCAATAGCAATAAAAAAATACTTATGAAATATAGAATTTGGTACAGTACGGAAAGTTTTGCGGATTATATAATCGCCAAAACAGGTCTTTCAGGTAAAACCTTCACTAAGAAAAAAATGTATGAAAGTGATGCAAACAATGCAACTCAATTCCATACAATGCCAGACCATATAAAGCAGATTCTTTATCTCGATGCTCCAGACCTAATCGTTGAATTAGATTCTGAACCAATATTTTCAATTGAAGTTTCTACGGAAGCAGGCACAGGTCACAATGTATTTCAAAGGTTTGGCCGTTTAGCGGCATCAGTAGAAAATAATGTACCTGCATTCTACATTTATCCTGAAGCTGTGATTATTAATCGAACGAAAGGTAATACTACAAAATGGGACTCAATAAATCCTTTAGTTTTTAGAGCATTGGACAACGTAATGAGTATTTATAAAATTCCTGCACTTTTCTATTACTTCCCTTCCGATTATCGCTCACATCCATTAGCTACGAGTTCGCCAAATATTAGAAGTAAAGGATTGAAATTCGATACGAATAGAAATTTTGCAGGAAGCCCTGATAGCAGAGATTCAGAAATGAAGTTGATGTTTGATGCTATTAATGAAATTATCAATGTCGTTGAAACTACTGGTGTTATAAAAGGCAGAGAAAAGCTCCTTGGAAAAAGGATTGTAATTGATAGGAAGAATTTCATGCAAACTGAATTTGCCGCTAAAGGTGGAAATAACAATATGTCTCCTTTGACAGCGACAATAAAGGTGCCGACTGATTATATATTAAATTACCTCAAAACTTATGAGAGTTCTTCATATAAAATTGGAGAGCTACTTAGAAGTAGAAAGGAAACTATTGTTTACAAAGTTGACGCAGGATTTAGAGGCGATCCATATCCCGGTGCTTTAGCTGCCATTGATTATTTACTTTGTAGAGAAGGCAAGACATTTGAAGATAGAGAGTATAATTTAGTAATGGCTTGGTCTGATGTAGAAGTGGATGATAAAAAGAAAACAATCATCCTTAAAGGGAAAAAAGGGAAAATAAAAGATTTTGTGAGTGCCGTTAAGTCAAGCGAAAGTAAAAATCTCTTAACCAAAAAATATGCTCAATTAAAACATAGTGAGATACCAAGATACTATATGCAAGTTCGTTATGGTTCAATGTTTTCTAAAGTAAAGCACATTAGAGTATTTTCATATTTTGCAGACGCAATATTATTTCCAGACGGAGCATTATGGAGAGACGCATAACAGAAGAACAAGCAACAAAAGCCATACTTGAATGGCTTGAAGAGAATGATTGGGAAATCATTTGTTTCGACTTTCCGCAAAGTGGAACTGGTGTTTCATTACATCCGAACAAAGAATTAAGAACTACAAAAAATAAAGGGGCATTTATTCCTGACATAGTAGCCATAAAAAACAAGACTGTAGTTTTCTTTGAAAACAAAGACAGGTTTGTACTTGACGACTTTATAAAAGTTCAAGACCTAAAGAATAATAACGACTACTCAACTTCCATTAAACGATTGCTAATAAAATTTGAATACTCTAAAATACTTTACGGTGTTGGTTTAGTTTATTCAGAACATGCAGAACAAAAAACTAATCAGCATTTAGACAAAATTGACTTTGCTATTTTTTATCGCGAAGACAAGACAATTAAAATTCATTTTGCCCCGAAAAAGTTATTCTAAATAGCTGCCACACCTAGTCACTTCGATAATGTAAGTTCAACCGTTATTCAATTTCCCTTATTCTCTCCTAATTTCCCCTTCCTTTAAGCACCTATAATCATCCCGCATTTCTAAAAATATCCTAAGGCCACAAAATATTTTTTCGGCCAAACACAATATTTAAATAGGTCTTAGCGTTTAGAAAAAAAACAGCAAAAGATTAACGCAGTAGTTCTACTTCAACAAATTGTTTTTCGGCATGAAACATCTCTAGCCGTTCTGCCCTTCGGCAAGGTCTCTTAACACAGTGTGCATTCGCACACTTATGGTACTGTATTTTTTTCTAGAACAATTAATTATTAAAACAAAATGGAAACTATAATTATCGCGTTGCTGTTTCGCGTAACAATCAGCAAAAAAACTCCTCAGGAGGAAGTAGATTACATACTCTTTGTAGTTGAAGGTTTATTAGTCAATCCCGATTTTCAGGATGTCGAATCATTGGCCCTTATCAATGCGTTGAAAAATGCAGCCATAGATGCAGGCAAAGCCATTACAAAAGCCGAAAGCAAAGCTACAGCCGACATTAAAGCAAAGAATGTGGCGGTAAAGGATATGAACAAGGCGTATAAAAAAATGGCACTGAAGGCCGAAGAGGTTTGTGATGGTGATGAAGAAATGGCGGGCAGAACGGGTTTAATTCTGCGGAAAAAGAAAAGCAAGAAAAATGCCAATCAGCCGCAGGATGTAAAAGCCGATTCGGGAAAACAGGAAGGAGAAATAGATGCCCGTTGCAAATCATTGGGCCAGGGTTTCTCTTACTTGTGGCAGATAAGGAAAGTGGGCGAAACAGGTCCACCGCAAACCAAAACCACGGTAAACAAAGCCAGTGTTACTTTCTCCGATTTAGAATCGGGAGCGAAGTATGAAGTAAGGGTTTTGGGATTCTCAGCAAACAGCAAAAGCAAACCAAGCGATGTTGCTCTTGCCCGCGCTACTTAATTCTGAAATTTGGAATTTGGTTAAGCAGCTCTCTGAAAAGGGGGCTGTTTTTTTTTATACCCCAAGCCCTAAAAGGGCTTTTGTATTTTCCCCTCTACAGAGGGGTGGCAAAATTCCGCTCCGGGAATTTTGACGGGGTGTGTTGCATTCCTTAAACTCCAAACTGTTTTAAATGATGGCTCAGGTGCTTCACCAATAAATCGCGCCATTGCTGTTTGGTCAATTTGCCAAACATAGGATGTGGTTTTACCTTCTCTTCTTCGCGTTCGTTGAACACATCTATCATCTTCTTCAAAAACTCTACTTCGGTATAAAAATCGCGCGCCTTGGTGCCTCCTTTTTGTTGGTTCAATTCTTTAGCGGTAACAGAGTTTCGCGGAAAACCGGGTATGGCATAAACCGCCACCGGAAAAATAATTTTGCCCCAAAGAAAGTTCGAATTGTCCTTTGCTTCTTTCATGCCCAGGCAGATTTTAAACGCATCGTTCATGTGCGCCAGCATCTGTTCCACGGTCATGCTTCCCCATTTTGCTTTAGACTTTGGGCTCAATTGGCTTAAGCGGTTAAGCAGTTGTTCCTTAACCTCATTTTCGATGGTAATATTCATGCCACAAACCAACCTAATTTTTACTGATTATCCTAAATTAGTATTCCACCAAAAAGGAGGAGCCGCTTCGTTAAAATTCTTTTTGCGTTCTCCGAAAAAGTTATGTTTGTTATCTAAAAATTAAATTAACCCTATGAAAAGATTTACTCTACTCTTTGCTATTTGTGGTCTGTGTTTTAGTAAACTGTTTTCTCAATGCGTGGAGCCAACCGAAAAGAAAGTGCTTTTGGTAGGTGACAGTTGGGCTTTCTTCATGAATTCGGAAGCCACTATTAATAATGTATTTAAAACCTGGGGCCATTCCAATTACAAGTTTGTTTCGAATGCATCCCTGTCTATAAGCGGAGCGCAAACGGATGACTTTATGACGCCTGCTTCTGAGGCAGAAATATTGAACCAACTTACCTTGAACCCTACCATTAATGTGGTACACTTAAGCATTGGTGGTAATGACTTTTTGGGCGATTGGAACGTAAGCAATACGCAAGGTCAAACGGACACTTTGTTTGATAATGTGTTCCAGCGTTTGGATTCTATCATTCGTTATATTAAGAGTTGCAAACCGGGTATCCATATTGTGTACAGCGGTTATGTATATCCAAATTTTGCCGAAACCATTCATGATGTGGCTCCGTTCGAAACACAGCATCCTTTTTATGGAACATGGGATGGAATGGAAAAGCCTACCTATATTCAAATCAACACTATCTTAAATCAGGTATGCGAGCGTATGGACAGCGTGGCCAATGCCGACCCACAATTGGAGTTCTTTAAATGTCCTGGTCTTATGCAATATCTGCATGGTCAAACCTCACCACTTACACTTCAACCACCTACAGGAACTTATGCGGCATTCACAGTTCCTATGCCTTATGGCGACCCTAATTTCCCATCACCAAAAAGCACAATGCGCGATTATGGTATAGCTAAAGATTGCTACCACCTTTCTACACAGGGTTACAAAGATTTAGTAGGCTACAGCACCCAGAAATTTTACCACAAGTTCTTAATGGATGATTTGTATTTGTTGTCTGACCACAGCGCTCAAACAGGCACTGTTTCTTCCACAGGCAATACAGACACAAGTCTTTATATGGGAGAAGCAAGCGGTGAGCAATTTGCTACGGTTCTTTCGTTTAATACCACGGCTATGGCAGATACTACTTTGCGTAAAGCCAGTTTGTTTTTAAGAAGAAAAGCTTTGACCGGAACTAACCCAATCAGCGGAAGCATACAAGTGAAAATAAAGAGCGGCAATTTTGGTGCTACGGCTGATGTAGAGCCTGCTGATTTTACAGCCGTTGAAGATGCTTCGGGCAATCCTTGTTTGTTTGGTTCAAACACAGGTGATGGCGATTGGATTCGTTTAGACTTGCCGGTATCTATGTTTTCGCATATTAGCCATTCAGCTACCACCCAGTTTATTGTTTCAGCTCCGGGTGCAACAGGTGGCAAGGTGCAGTTCAATAATTCAGCTGACGCTGAATTGGCTCCTGTCTTAAATCTGGCTTATGGTCAAACCCCATCAGCAGTAAATGAAATTAATGCCGCTAAGGAGTTCTATATTTATCCTAACCCAACCAATGGTTTGTTGACTATTGAAACAGGTGGCGAAAACATTACTCATTTGGAACTGACTAATTTGTTAGGTCAAGTGGTATTGCAACCTGCTATGGTACAGAACACAGTGAATGTATCTGCGCTTGCAGCTGGTGTTTATATGCTGAACATTACCACCAAGAATGGTAAGACTTCTCAGCGCGTAGTGAAGGAGTAATAGATTGACATAAGACAAAACAAAAGCAAACAGCCGAAGAGATTTCTCTTCGGCTGTTTGCTTTTAAACCTTGAACCTAAACAGCGATAGTTCCCATTTTTATATTTTGGAACTAATGGTTAGTTTTGAATAATCATAAAATCATTACTTCATCCAAAAACCAAACCTCATGCCTAAATACCTTATAGAGCGTGTTATACCCGGAGCCGGTAAACTGAGCTCAGCAGAATTGAAAGCTATTTCTCAAAAATCATGCGATGTTATTGGCGGCCTTGGCCCCGATATTGAATGGCTGCACAGTTATGTTACTGACGATAATATTCATTGTGTGTATAGAGCAGCCAATGAAGATATTATTCGTGAACATGCTATGCAAGGCGGCTTTCCTGCCAACAAAATTATGGAAATCAGGTCTGTTATAGATCCTTCTACTGCGGTGGTGGGAGTAACTGCGGAATGATTTGTTCTGCGTTCTGCCTGAAATGACTTCTTAGCTACGATGTATTTTAACCGGTAGCTACAGGGCTTTTTTACAAGAACTAGCTGTCATTAATGAGCGCAGTTTTTTTTGAACAGACCATATGATTAGCTGTTAATTCTCGGAAGCGATAACTAAAAGCTTCGAGAAGTTTCTCGTTTCTCTGTAACGAGAACGAAAAAGGTAAATCGAGATCTTGTTATACTAACTCATGACCAATGGCATCGAAACATCTGTTCATTACTATCGAGCGGATTCTTGAATTGAAATTTGAAATCGCAGAAGGTGTTACTTTAGATTATAAGTAAGCCCTACGGTATAGTACCGTGTATCCTTCCAGAAGTTGTAGAAGTAACCGCAAAGATAAAACCGTTTGTATTGCACACCTGCCACCACAGCGGCATCTATTTCGACCGGTGTTCGGTCTGCTTTTTCGGTATGCGGTGCATTATACATGCTCGTTACCTGACACGAGGCACCCAGTTTCAGAATGTTCTTGTACTTAACCAGGGCTTCTGTCCAGTTAAAAAAGAAACTGTTGGCGGGCTTTGTTACACAAACCGAATACTGACTGCTGCTGAAAAATTCAAACCTTCCTATTTCGCTATACACCTGAAAACTCGGTGATATACCGGTAAAATTGCCCACTGAAACACCCATGGTTGGAATGAACTCCAGATAAAACGCTTTGTCGTAAATGATAGGCCGGCCATAATAGAAGGAGAATGTTTTGCTGTCCTCATAATTATAGCGCACCTGATAGAAATTCTTTTTGTAGTAAAGCGAAGCATAGCCATCACAGCTAATTTCTTCCTTCGGATGGATGTTTAAATAAGCAGTTACTTCGCCTTCTATGGTGTCCTTTTGCGCCACAGCACTATGGCTGCTTAGCAATAGACCGCATAGCACTGCAAAGGAAAATGTAAGCTTGTATTTTTTGAAAAACCACCGCATAGTTCAACTGAAAGTAGTCCCAAACCATTTGGGTTGGGCTATCATTCGGTACTTGCTATATACGGCTGCCTAAAAGGCGGGTTTGTTTTAACAGCTGATTGTTTACAATCTGTGAATTGTTTCTGCCCGGATACGACAATAGTTGATAGGTAGAAAAGGACCAATAAAAAAGATTGGGCGCTGAAATCTAAGTTTCAATTCATCCACGAAACAAACACGAAAAATGCTGGATTAAAGCGTGGCAATACGTGGCGTTGCTGAAAGCAAAGAAGCAAGTTTAAGGACTACTCTTCCGCCTTTGTTTCTTCTTCTTCTTTTTCCGAATCTTCATCTCTTTTTCTGAAAACTAAAAACAAGAGAAAGGTGACAATAAAAAAGCCACCAAAGAGAAGGAGTGGTAAGTACGCTTTCATACGCTTATGTTTTAGCCAAAATTAAACAAGTATTTAGAAACAAACAAATATTTGAGTCACTGTTTTTGATTAAAATGACTGTGTAAACACCTATTGTAAACCGCTGTCTGCACTCTTTTTCTATTTTCGCGCCCCTCATGGAAACCATAGACGAAATTAACAGACGAAGAACCTTCGGTATCATCTCTCACCCCGATGCCGGCAAAACCACGCTAACAGAAAAGCTGCTTCTCTTTGGAGGAGCTATTCAAACGGCAGGTGCTGTTAAGAGCAACAAGATAAAGAAGACCGCTACTTCCGATTTTATGGAAATAGAAAAGCAACGGGGAATTTCCGTGGCCACTTCCGTTATGAGTTTTGAATATAAAGGCAAACTCATCAATATTCTTGATACCCCCGGTCACAAAGACTTTGCCGAAGACACCTATCGCACGCTCACCGCTGTTGATTCAGTAATAATGGTGGTAGATTCGGTGAAAGGTGTAGAAGCGCAAACCCGCAAATTGATGGAAGTTTGCGCCATGCGCAAAACTCCGGTGATTGTCTTCATCAATAAATTAGACCGAGAAGGTCGCGACCCGTTCGATTTGTTAGATGAAATTGAAAAGGAATTAAAGATAAGAGTTCGTCCACTTTCGTTTCCAATCAATCGGGGAACTTTGTTCAAAGGAGTTTACAATTTGCATAAGAAGTACCTTAACCTGTTTAAAGCAAGCGGTAGTAAAATCGCGAACGAAGTGTTGCAGATAACTGATGTGAATGACCCTGAGCTTGAAAAACAAGTTGGTGAGTTAGATGCCAAGCAATTGCGCGAAGACATCGAAACGGTAGAAGTAGTGTATGATAATTTTGATGTGAAAGAATACCTGAAAGGGAATTTAGCTCCTGTGTTCTTTGGTTCGGGAGTAAATAATTTTGGTGTGCAGGAATTGCTGGAGACCTTTCTCGAAATCTCACCTACTCCTCGTGGACGCGAAACCGACACTCGCTTTATAGAGCCTTCAGAAAACAAGATGACGGGCTTTGTATTTAAAATCCACGCTAATCTCGACCCTAAACATCGCGATAGAATCGCCTTCCTACGAATCATTAGCGGAAAGTTTGAACGTCATACTTACTACCACCATGTTCGGTTGGACAAGAATTTTCGTTTCAGCACTCCGGTTACCTTTATGGCGCAGGAAAAGAATATTGTAGATGAAGCCTATCCGGGTGATGTGGTTGGTTTGTATGATACCGGTAGTTTTAAAATAGGCGATGTATTAACAGAAGGAGAAGATTTTCAGATAAGAGGTATCCCATCCTTCTCTCCTGAAATTTTCAAAGAGTTGATCAACACCGACCCAATGAAGAGCAAGCAATTGGAAAAGGGTATTCAGCAATTGACGGATGAAGGAGTTGCTCAACTCTTTACACAGCAGCCGGGCAACAGAAAGTTTGTGGGTACGGTAGGAGAGTTGCAGTTTGAAGTAATACAGTATCGTTTGCAGCATGAATATAATGCCGGTTGTCGTTTTCAACCTATCAGCATGACCAGAGCTTGTTGGTTGCGTTCAGATAATCAACAGAAACTCGATGAATTTATCCGCTTTAAATCAACCAGCATTGTGCATGATAAAGACGGTCACATCGTTTACTTAGCACCAAGTGATTGGTTCCTTAAAATGGAACGCGAGAACAATCCTGATATTGAGTTTCATTTCAACTCAGAATTTAAAACCGAGGTGTTGCAATAGTTATTCTCAGTCTTTTTTATGAATTAGGTCATGTTCTAGCGGTGGCTCGAAGCTACCTTTGCGGAAAATATAAAACATGGCTAACAAGACAATGATTGCGGCAATAATGACAAAGGTTCCTGTGGTGGCAAATGAAACCCACAAGTTATCGCAGGTATTACGTCTATTTACAGAATTTCATATCCATCACCTGCCAATAGTGGATAATGAAGATATGTTGATTGGCATTATCAGTTCAAACGATATTCCCAAACTTATAGTTAAATTAGCAGGTAGACTCGAGAAATTAGCGTTGGACTTAGATGTATTGGATAAGGAGGTGAACCTAAAAGATATAATGACCGCTGATCCTACGACCGTACCTTCTACCACCATAATTTTGGAAGCAGCTGAAATTCTGAAGAAAAAGAAATTTATGTCACTTCCCGTTGTGGACAATGGGCAGTTGGTTGGTATTGTTACGCTAAAGGATATCCTGGCCTTTATGGCCTAAAAAAGGAGAACCTTACAATCCTCTTCGCTCCATTTTTCTGGCGCGTATTAGTTCCTGGCGGATATACCAAGCCCGTTTGTAAAAAGGAAAATGGTTCAATTCCTCCTCGGTAAAATCAGGAGGAATAGCATCATGCACAAACTTTCTTTCTTCTTTAGGCTTCAGCATTTCGTTGGCCAGCAAATCAAATTTTGTTTGTAAGGCAGCAAAACTCCATTCTCCAAATACCGTATGACCGCCTTCATAAATCTGTGCCTGATACTCTTCATTGGTGGTCATGTAACCGGAGTATCCATTGGCATAAGGACAGAGAGTTACTCTATTCACTCCGCGCTGTTTCAAAATACCTTCCAGTTGTTCAGTTAGACGTTTACCCGCTATGGTCGTTATTTCAAAGGGGAAACCCGCCAATGCAAAATCACCGATAATGAAAAGCTGAATGGGCAGAACTTGTGGTGTCCAAGGTTTGTTTACATGGCCTACCTTTTTATAAAAGTATTTGAAGGTGGCAATTGCAGGATCTGCCCATGCCGGAACAATTAAACGATCAATGTATTTGGTTCCAAGGATTCTCCGGGTGTTACTTTCGATTAATATATCCTTCACTCCCTGTGTACGATACTTTCGTTCTATTACTTTTTTGTAATCATCATTGCTGAACTTGGCCAGTACCTTCTCCCATAACTTCACTACGCGAGAAATTCGTTTTGTCAATCCCCCAACCACCGGGTGCATACCTGGCCCATCTATTTTAGTGCCCGTAAAGAAAGCTACTCCAAGCGCAGCTTTACCTGTTTGCGCATTTTGTTTCCCCTTAGTAAACTTAGGGTCGCAGGTTACATCGGTAAAGTTTACAAACATCAATTCGTAATCAATGGCACCGCTGATACCTTTTTGGTCAGATGATTCCGCAATATCTTTTGCCTTTTCAAATTGAATGCGCCCATTAAATTTTGCGCTTTCCATATCGTCTGGAAACTTTCCTTCCCACTGGCCACGCTGAAAAGGATAAACAGGATTATGGACCATTCGTGGTGTTACATCACCACAATTGCCCTGCGCAAACACACCTATGTAATCGCTGTTTCCTTTTGTTGCAAAATGTTCTTCCAGATAGGTAGCTGCAAAGCCTTTGTTATCTCCACAAAGTTTGTGATTGGTATTAGGCAAATTAGTGGGATGCACAGCATACCAGTTGATGCTTCCACGTTCCTTTCCGTCCTTTTCATTTACCTTTAATAATGTCATCTCCCGATTAACGGCAAGGTGCCTTGTTTCAAAAGTGGCCTTTACTTTCACCTCTGGGTTCAGATTATACGCATCTATACTGCGCTGATAAGCCACTTCTTTTTCGGGTTCCATCACTCCTGTGCTCCACTGCAACTCCGATGGCTTTATATTCTTTTCAGCATTTACTATCGACTCTACAATTCCATCCACAATCTTGCGGTAAATTTCTAACACAAAACCAGGAGTGCTGAGATTATATAATCCATAGTAAGAGTAACCACTGGGTCCGCTGTGTGTATGCTGAGCGGTTATCATAAGGTTGTCTTCATCATATTTAAAATCAGGATGCTTACGTTCCAAATCTTTCAATGCCCCTTTTTTAAGCGCTAAGGTTATAAAGCCTAGTTCACAATTTACAAAGCACATTTTGCGTTTCGACTGTTCATCTATAAATACAAATGCACGTGCTGTAAGTGGAGTTTCAATTTCTTCCATAGTGTTAGAATGAATTCCATACCCAAGTAATCCTACTCCCTTTTTAAAACCGGTTATATCCCCCTTCCCTGTGCCTACAAGATACATGATGTTTGTTTGAATTTATTTTTCGTTGAATTAAAATGAACGCTTGAAATTAGAGGTGCAGGCAATCATTTCCTAAGAATCGACACAATAAATTTTTGCGATGACCTATTTCTATATTCGCAACTATAAATTAGTGTTGAAATTATATGAGCAGATTTTTTTCAATTATTCATTTAGGTCTTATCCTTTTTCTCGCACATGATTCATCGGCACAAAATGAATTGCGCTCGTATAAAAGAATAGTAAAACGGGCGCCATTTGATGCAATCATTGTTCCGGGCTTTCCATACAAACAGGCCAAGGATTCAATTTTGCTTAATGTGCGCTTGTACTGGGCCAAAGAGTTGTACGACCGTGGCGTTGCCCGCAATATTATCTTTTCAGGAGCGGCTGTTCACACCGCCTATAATGAAGGAATGATTATGAAAATAATGGCCGATTCTTTGGGTATTCCATCTAACCATACCTTTGTTGAAGGCCATGCCCTGCATACTACCAGCAATGCAAAACTGGGAAAACGGTTAGCTCGAAAATTAGGATTCAAGAAGATTGCAGCAGCTACAGATCCTTATCAATATTCCTATATGAAATTGCTGATGTGGTTTTCCGCCCCGGGAGTTCCTATTCTCACTTTTCCCAGAGATTCAATGCTGGCTTACTTTAAACCATTACCGGTGGTTAATCCACGCGATGCTTTTGTAAAGGATTTTGTTCCTCTTAAAGAAAGGTAGGAACTTGTTTCCCGATAAACAGTTTTCGTTTAATCTTGTATTCAATACATGAAACTGCGCATTACTACAAACGAAGATAAGCATCATTTCTACGGACATGGTAAGTTGATGATTACCGGAGAGTATTTTGTGCTCGATGGAGCTCAATCGCTGGCCCTACCCACTAAGTTTGGTCAACATCTGCGCGTGCGCGAGTTAAGTTCTTCTGAACACGTGTTATATTGGATGGCGCTTAGCAGCAAAAAGCAACCATGGCTTCAATTTACTTTTGATAAAGCTGATTTTACCTGCTTGAATGATTCCTCTGCACAGGCGAATGATTTGTCTAAAATACTGAATGCAACGAGAGAATTGAACCCTGATTTTTTAAAAGATAAGCGTGACTTGGCTGTAGAAACAGTATTAGAGTTCCCTAACCATTGGGGGCTTGGTTCAAGTTCTACCCTTATTTATTGTTTATCAGAATGGGCGAATGTGAATGCTTACACGCTATTACAAAACTCTATTGGCGGTTCGGGTTATGATGTGGCTTGTGCGGGAAGTGACTCAGCAATCATTTACCGGAAGATAGGAGAGGAGCCAAGCACCACCAAGGTCAATTGGAAACCTTCTTTCAATGATAAAATCTATTTCGCCCATCTCGGAAAGAAGCAATCTTCACCAGATGCAATTAAATATTACAGGCAGCAATTAAATGATAAAACACACGCTGTTAATGAACTAAATCGAATAACCGGTTTGATTATCAATACTCAAGATTTTAATCGATTTGAGGATTTGCTCAATGAACATGAAGTATTGATTGGCTCGCAGTTGAAGTTGATGAAGGTGAAGGATACTTTGTTCAGTGATTATTGGGGAAGTGTGAAATCACTCGGTGCATGGGGAGGGGATTTTGTAATGCTGACAAACAATAAAAGCAGGGAAGAACTGACTGACTATTTACAGCAGAAAAACATAAGCACAATTTTAAGTTGGGAAGAAATGATTCTGTAGAAAGTATTGTTGTATTCTTGCCATCATCTTAAAACATATCAAGTATGAAAGAGATTAAAAAAGTAACCTGGCGAAGTCCGAGTAATATTGCGCTCGTTAAATATTGGGGAAAGAAGACCGGTGTGCAGATTCCGGCAAATCCGTCTATCAGTTTTACCTTAGAGAATTGTTATTCGGAAACGAGCGTTTCGTTGGTTGAAAAGGAAGGAAATGGAAGCGATATTGAATTGCGGTTTTACTTTGATGGCAAGGCCAACATGGCTTTCCAATTGAAAATTCTCAAGTTCTTTGAAAGCATCAGAAAAGATTTTCCGCTTTTAAATCAATATGGTTTACTGATTCATTCCACTAATTCATTCCCTCATTCATCGGGTATTGCCTCATCGGCATCTGCTATGAGTGCTTTGGCTATTTGCCTATGCGATTTGCAGGAGCAATTGAATAAGAAGAAGCTAAGTGCCGATAAGTTTCTTCAAAAGGCTTCTTACTATGCCCGCCTTGGTTCGGGTAGTGCTGCGCGGTCTATATATCCGCAAATTGCTGAATGGGGCAAAACTAATTCGGTAAAAGGTTCGAGCGATGAGTATGCTATTCCTTATACTAAGAACCTTCATCCTGTTTTTCAAACGTATCAAAACAGTATTCTTATTGCGAGCAGTGCTGAGAAGAAAGTTTCGAGCAGAGTGGGTCATTCGTTGATGAAGACTAATCCGTTTGCAAGAACGCGCTATGCGCAGGCAGAAAAGAATTTAAAGGAATTGCTCGTGTCACTTAAAACAGGTGACCTGGAAAAATTCGGGGCTATTGTGGAAGAAGAAGCGATGACATTGCATGCGCTGATGATGTGTTCTACGCCTTCTTTTGTGTTGATGGCTCCGGCTACTTTAAGTATGATTGAACGAATCAGGAGGTTCAGAGAGGAAAGTAAGCTTCCGGTTTACTTTACTTTAGATGCCGGGCCTAATATTCATTTGCTCTATCCAAAGAAGATTGCGAAGAAGGTGAAGGCATTTATTTATGCCGAGCTCGAAGAACTTTGCGAAAACGGAAGAATGATTCACGATAAGGTAGGTAAGGGAGCTAAGAAAATGAAGTAAACAGTTTTCGGTTCACGTTTTACAAACGCCACTTTCATCATCTCCCTATTCGCAGGAAAACTAATGGCCAATAAAATTTCTCATAAAATCTTTCATTCCAAAATCCTTTTGTTCGGTGAACATATCATTAACAAAGGAGCGATGGGTTTGGCCATTCCTTTAGATAAGTATCACGGCTTGCTTAAATTGGGGAACCTTCGGGAACATGATGTGGCTCGTTCTAATAAATCAATAGCTGCACTGGCTAACTATATTATTTATCATGACCGCATTGCTACCCTATACGACACCAACCAGATGCTCGAAGACTTGGAGAAGGGGTTGTATTTTGACTCGGATATTCCTCAGGGTTATGGTTTGGGAAGTTCTGGAGCTCTTGTTGCTGCTTTATATTCACAGTATCGCAAAAACAAGAAGAGGAATTATGTAGTAAGCGAATTGAAGCGTGAATTGGCTGAATTGGAAAGTCATTTTCATGGCACCAGTTCGGGTTTGGATGCGATGGTTTGTTATTTGAATAAGGCAGTTTTATTGAATAAAGGTGAAGTAGCTGATACTTTCAATTTGCCCAAGAGCGATAATGCAGTGCTTAAATTGTTTCTGATAAACACGCACTTAGAGCGACAAACTTCCCCTTATGTCAATTCGTTTTTGGAGAAATGTAAGGACAAGAAGTTTATGACGACCATTGAGCATAGTTTGATTCCCTCTAACAATATTGCTATCGAAAGTTTTCTGCAAGCCAAGTATCTTGACCTGATGCGCAGCGTTAAAATTATTTCGCAGTTGCAGTTTGATTTAATACCTGAGTTTATTCCTAAGAAGTTTCATGCCGTTTGGCAGGAAGGGTTGAAGCAGAATGCTTATCATCTCAAGATTTGCGGGGCAGGCGGAGGCGGTTTTATCATCGGGATTACCAAAGCCGACACTGATTTGAGTGTTCTGTTGCCCGGTGCTATTGATGTTGTGGAATTGATGAAATTCTAAATCTTTCCCTTTTTCTTCTGGTTTTTCCTACTTTTTGCTTTTGATGAAAAGCGGGTTGGTATTTCTGTCGCCATCCATGGCTTCCAGTTGGGTTCCTTATACTCGACTTCCAACACTTGTACGGTTATTACTGACTCCAAGACGACTTTCTCTTACCCCAATCTGAGTTTTTTCGACATTCAACCATTTTTTGAGGTATTATTTATTGAAAATAGACCAATTGCCTCCCATTTTACCAAAGTCAAGCAGTTATAAACCAAAGTCAATGACCTTTAAATTAAAATCAAACAGCCACAAACCAAAGTCAAACACCCTCAAACCAAAATCAAACAGTTATAAACCAAAGTAAAACACCCTTAAATTAAAATCAAACAGCCGTAAACTAAAATCAAGGACCCTTAAACCAAAGTCAATGACCTTTAAATTAAAATCAAGCGGCCACAAACCAAAGTAAAACACACTTAAACTAAAATCAAAGACCATCAAACCAAAGTCAAACACCTACAAACTAAAATCAATCAACCATATTTCAGAATAAGGGGATTAAAACAAGCTGCCGAACAAATCGAGTTGCTTCAACTCGGGTTCCTTTTTCTTAGGCACGGTTCTTACCTTAGGCATTTCAGTCACCACCTGGTCATCGAGTTTCTTGCTGACTACTAATACGGAGTAACCGGTTATTGAAATCTCCCCAAGCTCTGTCATTTTGCGTGTGCTTTCGAGGCTGCACTCAATGCGGGTTCCGTTTTTGAACGCCATGCTTTGGCTCACCACTTCATTTTTGAAATCAATATCCTTCATCGAGAAGTTGATGATTTTACCCGTTTGCAGGTAAATGCCCTTCCACTTGTAGTTACCGGTCTTCAACACTGGCGAAACAATTTCGATAACCGCTTTTTCATCCAGTTCCGGTTTAAGGGTATCGGCTATCAGCATATAAGTGTCGAAACGCTTGCGGTTGATGGTGTTTACCTTGCCGGTGTATTCGCCCTTTGCATCCACCAATTGCACCGAGAACTTCGTCACCTTTTCGCAACCATTCAACTGGCGATAGAAGTTCGATTTTAGCTTTATGATTTTAAGATTATTACGAAACAGAGTGGCTATATTTTCCTTATCCAGTTTAGCATCGCTGTCTCTTTCCTGCTCCCGAAGTTCTTTTCTTAGGTTTTCTATTCGCTGTTTGGTTTCTTCTTTGTTCTCTTCGTTTACTGTCTTTTCAATATCTACTTCCAGCGGCAGCACATAATGAAACACCGAGGTAACTAGGCTTTTCAAATAGTCGCTTTTGCCCAATAGCACAAAGCGTTCCTTTAATCCACCTTCGGTTAAAGCTTCGGTTTCTATTTGTACACGTGCATTAAGTACTGATGAAATCTCCTTTAAAATACCCAGTAGATTGCCTTCGCATTTGTTGCGAATGTGGGCATTCATGCTATGTGAATTATCGGAGAAGAAATAATGCAGTTCAATTCTATTGGCAGATTCTTTAAAGAGAGCACTCATATTCTGACTTTGTTTTTCGACTATGTAAGTAGTTGTTTTTGAAATTTGCGGGCTCGAAACTAATTTTTTATATGGGAGAGCAAACATGGGAAGCAAAATCTTTAACCGCTAGTTTTGAGAAATATGAAAACCCTTTCTATATTCGTTCAATGAAGCGGATAAATCTTATCTATTCCTGTTGTTGTTGTTGATTCCTTTCAACACTTTCTTTGTCTTTTTCCTTTTCTCTTATTTTATTAAAAACTCAATCAGAACTTATGTTAGATATTTTGCGTCAACCCTGGCATTGGAGTATTGCGGGTATTTTAATTGGGCTTACGGTGCCCTTGCTTTATCTAATTGGAAATAAACCGTTCGGTATTTCTTCTTCGTTTCGGCATATCTGCGCAGCCTGTTTGCCCGGCAATATTCTGTATTTTAAATACGACTGGAAGAAGGAAACATGGAATATTTTCTTCGTCATCGGCATTTTAATAGGTGGTATCGTAGGCTCTACCGTGCTGGCTAATCCTAACCCTATTGTTATTGCTTCTTCTACTCAGCAGCAACTAATGCAACTTGGGGTAAAGGAGTTTTCGCAGTTAGTGCCGACTGATATATTTTCATTCACCGGTTTACTTACCATCAATGGGTTTATTCTGATTGTGGTCGGTGGGTTTCTGGTAGGTTTCGGCACTCGATATGCGGGCGGCTGCACCTCGGGGCATTCTATTACCGGTATCTCTAACTTTCAGTTGTCGAGTTTAATTGCCACCATCTGTTTTATGATAGGTGGATTTTTGGCTACCTGGCTTTTGCTACCGCTTATTTTTAATCTTTAAAATCAAAACAATGAAAACTAAAATAGAAGAAGAAGGCACCAACCATCAAACCACAACGGAATCGGTTACTTCAAATTTAAAGTATATAGCCGTTGGCATTTTCTTTGGGATTGTTTTTGTGAAAGCAGAAATTGTTTCGTGGTTTCGCATTCAGGAAATGTTTCGACTGGCCTCCTTTCACATGTATCGGGTTATAGGCACAGCAGTGGTGGTTGCTACTATTTCCACGCTTATTATTAAGCAGTTTAAAATCAAAACCATTCAGGGCGAAGAGGTGATTTTTAGCGAGCGACCCTTCAACAAAGGAAACATCATTGGCGGTTTATGTTTTGGTTTGGGATGGGCTATGACGGGCGCGTGTCCGGGGCCCATGTATGGCTTAATCGGCAGTGGTTTTCCTGTTTTTATAATTGCGCTGTTGAGTGCTGTGGCAGGAACCTATGTATATGGCCTTTTGCAAAATAAGCTACCGCATTAAGTATTAACTGTTTTGTACCTTGTCTTTCGATTTACTAATCCGTTATTTTTTTATCTATTTTGGTGTCTATTGAATGGAATTTGGATAAGCAGCCAGCTTATCGACTATAGTATTATCAGCTTACCAATGTTTCCTTTTGGGCAAATAAAGAGTTATGCATTCTCTCTTCACTTGGATAAGTATAGGGTAATGGACCTTCCCCGCAATTTATTTTTCGATTCTTCCCTGCATGCAACAGTTTCCGATTTTGAACTGTCAATAGATAGTGGATTTCTATTTAGCCTTGGGCCATGAATTATTTTACTTTTACTTTTTCTGATTGGAGTCTGAGAATACAGACAATAGATTTGTGGAAGATACTGAAGTTTTGATTTTTTAAACCAAAATGAATCGCGTTATGATTTTAGTGTTATAACCTTTTGGAAAGACCTTGAAGGAATGAAAAATACCTATTTGTTGATTTTGTTTTTGCTTGGCGCTAATGATCTACTATTTGCGCAATGTACAATCCCTGTTAATGCTTCTGTTGACCTCCCAGTTATTTGTCCTGGTCAGCAGATAAAACTGTCTGCAAATGCCGTTCCTGTTTCGTGCGGACCTTCTGTAAAATGTAACGGGAGTAGTAATTTGTCGCAAATTGGAAGTGGCAACACCGCTCAAACGGGCAGCCAATTGCAACCCCCTTCGCTGCTTGGAAATTTTACCAAAAGCGGCCGCAATCAAATGCTGTATACGGCTGCCGAGTTATTTTCTGGTTTAGGAGGTCCTTGTGTGCTGACTAACTTGGCTTTTAACCTCCAGATTTTTAATAGTAATTCGGTTTTGTCAAACTTCTCTATTAAAATGGCATGTACTAGCGCCTCAAGTTTGACAACCTGGGAGAATAATTTGACTACTGTGTACACCTCAGCAACACCTTTTATGCCTCAAACAGGATGGCTAAATAGTTTTAGTCTTACTACTTCTTTTGCCTGGGATGGCGTTTCAAATCTTATAGTGGATGTTTGCTGGTATAATCCGGTAACCTTCGGAAGTCAAAATAATAAAGCAGAGTGTACCAATACCGGATTTACAAGTTATCTGTACATTATGGGAAATATTGATTATTGTGGAACCGCTGTAGCACCGGCTTCATCTTCTTTACGGCCTAACGTAAAATTCAATTACTGCGTTCCTGATATCAACGATTATACCGTTGTTTGGACGCCATCAATCGGAATAAATGCCGTTACCATTCCAGATACTTCGGTTACCAGCGCCAATCCCGTTACTTCAACCAACTACATTATTTCTGTTTCTGACACATCAGGATGCACAGGTACAGATACGGTAAACGTGCTTGTAGATAATTCGCGGGTAAGTGCCGGAGTAGACATTAGTTCGTGCCCTAATCATAATAATACCTTAAAAGCTTCGGTAATAGGTTCTGTAATTCCGGGGCCTGCGGCTTTTTCATGGAAAATATTAGGAGGAGCCAATTTGGGAAATACGGATTCCATAGTAGTCAGCCCGAGTGTGTCTACCAGTTATGTGGTCACAATGAATGGCGGTGCTTGTTTGCACCTGGATACCGTGCGGGTAAATATTGTCAATTTGCCTGTAGTTACTACGGTTATCAATGTTACCTGTAACGGAGCTAACAATGGAAAGGTAAAAGCCGTTGGTAATGGTTCCGCCCCTTATACTTATGCGTGGAGCGCTAATGCCGGAACGGGCAATGTTGACTCCGCTAAAAACTTAATCCCGGGAATTTACTCAGTTACCGTTACAGATGCGCTGGGATGTTCTGGCAGTGCAACGGCCGTTGTAACCGAACCTACCGCTTTAACACTTACTCAGTCTATTACCAATATTTATTGCAACGGGGGAAATAACGGACAAATTATTGTTTACCCTGTTGGAGGCAGCGGTAGCGGTTATAATTTTAGCTGGAGCAATGGTTTGCCCAATAATGATACTGTATCTAATCTCACTTTCGGAGCTTACTCGGTAACTGTAACAGATGGGAACGGTTGCCCCAAGGTTAGCAATTTGAATATTACACAGCCTACGGCTCTAATTTTTAATGCAGCGCAAAAGAAAAACATAGCCTGCTTTAATGGCAATGACGGGTACATTACTGTTTCTGTTTCGGGCGGATCGGGAGGTTATACCTACACTTGGAGCCATGACGCGCAGTTACATCAGCCTAATGCCGGTAGTTTAGCGGCAGGAAATTACCTTGTTACGGTTACGGATGTAAACGGATGCAGTTTATCCACCAGTTATGCTTTGATTCAACCTGCTACTGCCGTTACTTTCAACCCTCCTACGGTAGTGAATACTACTTGTTTTGGCTCTGCAAACGGAAGTATTACGGCTCGGCCTACAGGTGGTTCTTTGCCGTACAGCTATGCTTGGAATACTACCCCCTCTCAGCTTACTCAAACGGCTACCGGGCTTTCCGCCCAGGCTTATGTCGTGACCGTAACCGATGATAGCCTGTGTATAGCTACTACTTCCATTACAGTCAATAGTCCTCCGCAAATTTTGATTAGCGGAGCAGCTACTGATGCCTTGTGTAATGGCAGCAGCGATGGTAGCATTGACGTTACGGTTACCAACGGGGTTTCTCCACTGGGTTATGCTTGGAATTATAACGCGGCTATTACCGAAGACTTGTCTTCTTTGCCGGCAGGTAGCTATACCATCACCGTTACAGATAATACCAGTTGTTCGCAGTCGGCAAGTTTTACGGTCGGTCAGCCTGTTGCCCTTTCTTTGAATCCCTCTACGATTACCAATGTTTCTTGTTTTAATGGAAGTAATGGCTCTATCACAGCCAACCCTTCCGGAGGAACCAGCCCTTACGGTTATACATGGAATCCTAATTCAGGCGCTTCACAAACTATTAATGGTTTGGCGGCAAACACCTATTTCCTAACGGTAGTTGATTTTCATAACTGCACGGTTGCCGCTTCTTATCCGGTTACTCAACCGGCAACAGCTCTTTCATTTGGAGCGGCCACGGTAGCTCCTGTTTTATGCAATGGATTGGCCACCGGTTCTATTATCCTTAATGTTTCGGGGGGAACGGGCGTGGATTCTTTTAGCTGGAGTCATAATGTTTTGTTGAATAATACTGCTGCTTCTAATTTATCGGCCAATACTTACACCACCACCGTTACCGATGCCAATGGTTGCTCCATAAGCACTTCCAATATCATCAATGAACCCACGGCTATTACATTCGGCACACCGAATATTACCGATGTAAGCTGTGCCGGCCTGGCGGATGGCAGCGGAGAAGTGACACCAAGTGGGGGAGTAGGTACTTATACTTTTACATGGAACGGAATTTCCGGTTCGAATCCTCAAACCGGTCTTGCGGCTAATAGTTACAACGTGGTTGTAACCGATGCTAACTTATGCACGGTCGCCACTACGGTTCTTATTGCCGAGCCTGCTGCTCTTTCGGTCAATCTTACTCCGCATGATGTGCGTTGTTTTCAGGGAAATGACGGAAGTGTGGATGCGGTGGTATCAGGCGGAAATTCTCCTTATGCTTATGCATGGTCGGTGGCGCAAACTACATCCACCATTACCGGTTTAACCAAAGGCGGCTATAGTGTTACTGTTACTGACGCGCACAATTGCAATACTTCAGCCGCTACGGTGGTTAATGAGCCATCGGCATTGCAGGTAACGGCTACTTCTACTCAGGTAACCTGCTCGGGAAGTATTGACGGCACCATTACAGCTGTGGCTACAGGCGGCTCACCTGGTTTTAGTTATACGCTTTTGCAAAATGCAGTGGCCCTTCAAACCAATTCGACCGGACTTTTTACAGCTTTAAACACCGGCAACTATTCCATAGCGGTGACCGATGCCAACAGTTGCCCGGCCACCACGCCTGTCTTCATTCCGGCCCCGGTGGGTGATGTTTATTCTTATACTATTGATTCTACTTCCTGCTTTGGCAGCAGTTATACTGACGGAGCCATCCATGTGTCGGGAGGGCCATTGCAAAACACCCCTTTTGCCTATAGTATAGATAACGGAAACCCGAATAGCTCGGGCGATTTCTACAATTTGAGTGCCGGTGAGCATGTGGTGGTTGGTACCAACTATTGGGGATGCAGCACACAACTGACTATTGTGGTGCCCGAACCCGAAAACGGTGTGGTAGATGTGTTTCCGCACGATACGGTGTTGCAATTGGGTGAGTCTATCCGATTGATTACTACTTTTTCTCCTTTTCCTGCTTCCAGCATAGTGTCTTATAACTGGACTCCGGGCGTGGCGCTTAACTGTGTGGACTGTGCCGACCCATTGGTGACGCCTTATAGCCGCGAAACGAGATACAGCCTCACGGTTACTTACAATGGTCAGTGTGTGGCCACCACGGGTTTAACCATTTTGGTGGAAGATACTTTGCCGGTGTTTATTCCCAACTCTTTTTCGCCCAATGGCGATGGAAACAATGAGGAGTTTAAAGTGTTTGGCAAAGGAATCAAGTTCATTGACCTGAAAATTTTTAACCGATGGGGCGAAAAGGTGTTTGAAACCAACAATCAACTCGAAGGATGGGATGGAACTTTCGAAGGCGAAATGCAAACCGCTTCGGTGTTTAGCTATTGGGTAAAAATTACCTACCTGGACGATAAAAAGATAGAGCGCAAAGGCAGCGTTACGCTGATTCGATAAAGACCTTGCGATAGAATATTGAACCAAATGCAAACAGCTGGAGATAAGTCTTCGGCTGTTTGCATTTAGTTGGCCTTGTTTTTCAAAGTTTTGGCCAGATTTGCCACGACCTTGGCCTATTCTTTCAGTATTTTGGCCTGATTTGTCATTGCTTTGGCTTTTTCTTCCAAAATTTTAGCCTGATTTCTGATTTTTTCGGCAGTGTTTTTGAAATTTTCAGCAGTGATTGTCAATTTTTCGTCCCATTTTTGATTATTTCGGTCCCGTTTTTGATTATTACAGTCCCGTTTGTCAAAATTTAGGTCCAGTATGCGATTGTTTCAGTCCTGTTTGTCACAATTCCGCCCTCGTTTTTGAAAGTTTCACCCTCGATTGCCAAAATTCCGCCCTCGATATAGATTTACCTTTCCAGCGCCACCTGACCAATATCATTGTTTTTGAAGCTTCGGCTCACTTATCTTCGCCATTATGCAAATGGAAACTCATTCATCGACAAACGAGCAGTATTTGCCGGTAACAGACCTCAACAAATGTGAAGGCAAAGGCGTATGTGCGCATGTTTGCTTAATGAATGTGCTAAAGGTGAAACCTATTTCGCCCGAGCAGTATGCCTCCTTGCCTTTTTGCGGCAAATTGAAAACAGTTTTTAACGGAGGACGCAAAGTGCAGGTAGTCAATCCGGCAAAATGCCTCGGCTGCGGGCTCTGTGTTTCGGCCTGTTCGCAGCAAGCCATTCAGTTAATAAAAGTTTAGAGCCACTCGTTTGGCAATTAAGCTGTTAACTTGCAGCGCTATTGCCTGGAGCTCAGATTAAACCCACACTATTAATTACAGTCGAACGTCTACAGGGAAGATATTTGAATTTTGTGAACTTGTGAAGGGAAGTTGAGGGGCGATAAATGAACTATTCGAAATTATTTTTTGTCTTTCTTCTCAGTTTGTTTGCCCATTCGGGTTTTGCACAGTCGCCCACCATTGCTACCGGAAAAGTAATAGACAAAACCACCCGAAAGGGCATCGATTATGCCAATATCCGTTTCAAAGGAACGGTAGGCGCCATCGGTAGCAACACAGCCGGCAACTTCAAAATCAGTTCTGTTCTAAGACCCAAGACCCTCGTGGTGTCGCTTATCGGTTATCAAACCGTTGAAGTGCCTGTTACGCCCGGAACAATCAACAAATTATCCATAGAGCTGAGTGCCATTGATGTAAACTTGAAAGAGGTAGTCGTGAAACCCAAAAAGCGTAAACAAAAACGCGAAATAGACACCGCGGCTTTGTTCATTTTCCATGCTGTGCAGCGAAACAGGGAGTTCAATAGGGCCGAAGCCAACGATAGTTTTCATTTCAAAGAGTATTCTAAAATGATTTACTCGGTGCTGAACCCCACCGACAAGTTTCTGAACGCCAACTTCTTCAAACCCTACAAGTTCTTCTTCGAAAAACCCGATTCCACGCCTTTGGGCAGAAGATATTTCCCCTTGTTTGTGCAGGAACAATTGAAGGAAGTGTACTTCCGCAAGAAACCACAGCGCAGAGTCAACCTCTTTCGCTACAACCGCATGTCGGGCCTGCCCGACCCATTGTGGGTAAAGCTCATTGGCTACCATTTCGATGTTACTGATGCCTACGAAAGCGTGCATATTGTGCTGGAGAAATCCTTTATCTCGCCATTTTCGTTTGGTGCCGAAGGAGTTTACAATTATCATGTAATGGACACCACCCATCCCAACGGGCGCACCACCTATAAGCTCAATTTTGTGGGGCGGGTGAAAGAAGATTTATGTGAAAAAGGCTATGCATTGATTGATTCGGCTACCTGGGGCATCAAATTCATTTCTTATAAGCCAAATGAGAAGGCCAACCTCAATTATATCTACGACCTCACCCTCGAACAAACCTTTAATCTGGTAGATTCAACCCATTGGATGCTCACCAATGAGGATATGTTGCTCGAAGGCAATCTTTTAAAAAATCCCAACAAACTTGCTATCCGCATCGAGAAGAAAACTACGCGCAGCGACATCTCTTTGCATCAAACCGCCCCCGATTCAATCTGGGCCAGCAAAGATGATATCGTAGATGGAGACGTTTATAAAAAGAACCGCGCTTACATCGACACCATGCGCCTCGACACGCTCAGCACAGCCGAGCGTTTAGTGTACAAACACTTCGATTCTGTGCAGCATGTGCCCGCTTTCAAGGCCTTTAAGTTCTTTACCAACCTGCTCACCACCTCCAATGTCAAATGCGGCCCTGTAGATTTCGGCAGGCTCTACCACATAGCCAGCCGAAACAATGTAGAGGGCTGGCGCCTTCGCCTCGGCATCTACACCAACCGCCAAATCAGCGACAAATTCTTCACGGGTGGCTATGTGGCTTATGGAACTAAAGACCATGCCATAAAGTATGTGGCCAATCTGCGCTTCCTGCTTCCATCTCGCTACCAGCGCTGGCACGCTATCGAGGCTGAATACATCAACGACATGTTTATTCTGGGCAATGAAGACTCCTATGCCTCTTATGATAACGTGCTCACCCTCATCAGCGGAGCGACCCTTAGCAAAGTGATGAAGACAAGGCAAATCAACTTCTATTATGAAAGAGATTGGATCAAAGGCCTGTCAACCAAATTGGTTCTATCCAACAAAACCTTCTATTCCATTCCGAGCGCCTTCTCTTTTTCAAGAACCGACAATGCAGGCATCACCCGCAACATACCGCAAATAACCACCACCGAAATTTCGGGCGAAATACGCTACTGCAAAACTGATTATTACTTCGAAAGCTACACCTATCGTTATCCTTTGCAAACGCGAACCCCCAGCATAACCCTCAAGTTCGCCTTTGGTTTCGAAAACAAATTATTCGGAGGCAACTATACTTATCAGAAACTGATGTTGCAGTTCAAACACCGCTGGCAATTGCCCGTAATTGGGTATTCTAAAATCTTTGCCCGCGCAGGTTACATCTTCGGCAACTCACCTTACCCTGTTTCCAATATCTCTTCCAGCAATTTAAGCTTCGTTCGCGATGACCTTACGCTGCAAGTGGCGGCTCCCTTCGAGTTTGTTTCCGATAAATTCATCATGCTGTGGTGGGAACACTACTTCGATGGTTTTTTCCTCAACCGCATCCCGGGCATCAGCAAGTTGCACATGCGCGAATTCATTCAATGCAAGGCATTGTTTGGCGGCTACAGTAGCAAGAACGCCTCGCTCATCACTTTGCCCTCCGATATCCGCGTGCCCGGACCGATTCCTTATGTAGAAGTAGGAGTAGGTTTAGAAAACATTCTCAATCTGTTTCAGTTAGGCTTTTACTGGCGCTGTACCTACCGAGACAATCCCAATGCCGCTAACTTTGCCGTAAAGCTAGGTATCTATCCAGGTTTCTAAGGGAATTTGAAACCCGTCTTTTCGGGCTCTCAGTCTTTATAAATGATGCTCTATCACGGTTAAAGGTGTAAGAGTTACTTAAAATTGTTCGGAGGACACACATGTTTTTCTGCTCCCGGCACCTCTTGAACAACGAGCTGTTCCGTCACAATCTTCGAGCAGAGACTGTTCAAAACGCGCCACCCGGAACCAAGAGCCAAAATACAGAATGACTTAGAAATATGGAAATCTTAAAATCCTAAGCAGAAACGAATGCCCGGAAAGAACAAAAGAGCTTGTTTCTTTTCAGTAGTAGTATAAGGTGTTCCGAAAACATCGGTGAAAGTATTGGTTTCGGTAAACTTAACTTGCTTAACGTTCATGTTGAAGAGTACGCTTAAGTTACCACCACGTCTGGTATTTACCTTTATACCTAATCCCAATCCTCCAAAAGCACCACCGCGCATGTTGTTGCGGTCAAACCCATCTCCATTCATCAGGTTGGTTCCTTTCTTTGGTCCCATCGTGTAACCCAACTCCAAAGCGTAGTAAGGAGTTACCCGCTTGTTGAGTATATCACCGGCATAATAAAGGTAGATGGGGAAGTAAAGACCTTGATATGAACTCTTGCTGATGGATTGATGACTGCGAACGTAAGGTGCGTTGAAAACATTATCAAATCCTATTCCCACACCCAGGTAGGCAAAACGATTAAACTTATAACCGTTAATTATACGCACCCCACCCTGAAGGTTTTCAACTAATATCTGCGCGTTGAAGAAATATCCCTTGCGTTTTGGGCGAAACTGATTGTGGGTACTGTCGCCTTTATGCCATCCGTGCATAAACGGTGGCTCGAAATGGTTGTAGTTATTTCCTTCCTGCACTTTATTCTCCTTCGTAATCTTAGTTACGTCCGCTATGGTTACAAAGAAAATATTGCCTCCCAGGGTTTGTATCTTCATACTTACGTTAGGCACTTGTTCTATAATCATACCCCGGTAGACACTTCCGTTTTTAAGATAAATTACGTCTTCCATTGGTTCCTGAGCAAAAGTCTTCGCTACAGAAAGAACACTAATGAATAGAACGAGTATAACTGCTTTTAGAGTTTTCATAGTTTTTTGATTTATAGCAAAGCTAACGCTTCAACTTCATTTTTGTTGTAGGCCTTAGTTAAATTAACAGATGATAAAACTAAGTGACTATTCTTAAAGTAGGGGAAATGTAAAGCCCACACTACATTTTTACAACAGCTTTTTATCTTCGACCCCGAAAATATATGTTGAAATCGCTTCAGAGTAGCCCTTTCTTTAAAATTTACGTCTCCTTTTTTGCATTTGCTCTTATTGTTATCAGCGGCAATATTGGTTACGTATATATTGAGCATTATAATCACCTCGAGGCCTTATACATGACGGTGATAACGCTCTCTACCGTTGGCTTTGCCGAGGTAAGACCATTGAGCGAGGCAGGGAGAGTTTTTACTATTATTCTCATTGCCGTCAATCTTAGCGCCTTTACTTATTTCATCACTTATCTTTCCAGCTATTTATTGGATGGCGAATTTTCTACCAACTATAAACTATATAAAATGAAAAACTCCATTAATCATTTAAGTGGTCACGTAATCATTTGCGGATTTGGCCGAAACGGGCAGGAGGCTGCCAGTATTTTTCACAATAGCCAAAAGGATTTTGTGGTCATAGAAAAGACAGCCACTCGGAAAGACTCACTTCCTTTTCCGGTGAATTATTATTTTGAGGATGATGCTACCCGCGATGAAACCCTACTGGAAGCCGGTATCGTAAGAGCATCGGCCCTGATAGCTACCTTGCCAAATGATGCGGATAATCTCTTTTTGGTGCTAACTGCCCGGGAATTAAATCCGGATCTTAAAATTATTAGCCGCGCCTCGAATGATTCTTCAGTACGCAAACTAAAAACAGCCGGAGCCAGCAACGTAATTATGCCCGATAAAATAGGTGGCGCGCACATGGCCACTTTAGTTCTAAGCCCCGATGTAAAGGAGTTTGTAGACCTTATGGCCACTAACCGCAATGAACACTTTAGCATTGAAGAAGTGGAATCGGCTGTTACTATTTCACTCGAAGAGCTGGATTGCTGGAAAAAGACGGGCGCAACAGTACTCGGTATTAAAATAGCGCACGGTGATTTTGCCCTCAACCCTACAGCTAAGACAGTTCTGCGTCCCGGCAACCGTCTGATAGTAATGGGGGCTAAGGAGCAACTACAGAAACTAAGCGCTCTGCTTAGTTAGGAACAATTAACTGCAGTTTTACCATTGTATGTAGGCTTAAATTCAAAACAGCCGGGGCACCTGCCCCAGCTGTTTTGAATTAATTCTTCAATTTTAGTTTCAATTAACTTCCCATCACAAACCGGATGAAATCGCCTTTTAGCCGACCGGGGGATTCCATCATGGGTACATGGCCGCAACTATCGTAGATAATAACCTGACTGTGGAGAATGTCGCGATGGAAGCGCTCAGCATGTTCCCAAGGAATTACATTATCCTGTTTTCCCCAAACAATCAGGGCGGGGCATTTGATACGTTTAATCAGCAGCGTGTCGGGAAACTGCTGCGCCCAAGCCAACGCTAACATACTTTCGATGTTGCCCTGACGGTTTAGCATTTCGTTGTTCAGTGTCCACACCGAAGCATCTACCTTTTCGGGATTTGCATAGATGCGGTAAGAGCGGTTTTTGGTAACAAACTCGGGCATGCCCTTGCTGAGTAGCCTGCCTAGGCTTTTGAACCGAACCATGGTTAGGTTAGCGGCTATTTTCTGAGGATCGTAGCCAGCACTGCCCAGCAATACCAAACGGGTTATTTTATCGGGATGGTCACCGGCACTGAGCCAGCCAATGCCTCCACCCATGCTGTTGCCCATAACACACACATCGTGCAATTGCAGGGTGTCGAGCACAAACGAAATATAGTCGCGATACATTTTCAGATAATCGGGTTGAAGACCCATAAGTGGCATATCGCTGAGCCCGAAGCCCGGCAGGTCAACGCTGATTACCCGATAGGAGTCTTTCAGCGAATCAGTAAGTTCTTCGAAATTGCGGGCCGAGCCTCCGTAGCCGTGAATCATCAACACCACAGGACCATGACCTTCATCGAGGTAGTGCACTTCTGCACCGCGCCAAAACATGAAATGAGAAGTTGGTAACGAAAGTTTAACCCGCGCCACTTCTTTCGAAATAATACGGGTAGGCATAAAGAAGAAAAACACCATAGGTAAAACCAACATGGTTGTAAGAAGAAGAAATAATCCTTTGCCTAATTTTTTAAACATACGAGTTGTGGTTAATGCGTTTATGGCGGCAAAAGTATAGCAATTTAGGGATAAGGCATTACATAACTCTGTTAAATAGTTACATAATTCTCACAAGGAAAGACTGGTAATGAATCGAAATTTGCAATAAATAGCTAGAATGATTTGATGATGAGTTGATTTGATGATGAGTTGATTTGATGCTAAACAGCTAAATGCAGAATACAGTTTAACGCAAAGGGCGCGAAGGGCGATGTCCTAGCATTAGATAGAATTGGTTGCCAAAGCATCCATCATAAATCCACTAAAGAGTGCTGGATTGTTTCGGTTATTGTATTTGTAGCCGCATTCGTTTACATACAAATGCAAATACCTTCCACTCACTTTATGATACTGTCCGATGATAGCTCGTTTCACTAATGACCAAAATCCTTCTATCGTGTTTGTGTGATAAATGCCTCTCACAAATTCATCCTTTTCATGATTCACTATTTGATGTTCTTTATACTTTTTCTCTAACCCCGCATAACCGCCAAAACCATCCGTAATGATAGTTGTATCTTGTTCCACCTTTTGGTCAATGATAGGCTTGATAGTGTCGCCATTCGCTTTAGTCAGCACACGAGTAATTACCTTTCCACTTCTCTGAAGTAAACCAAGAATTGGCTTTTTATGTTCCATACCAGTGGTTGTTTTGCCGGCTTCCTTCTGCGCTATTCTATGCTTTTTTGTTTTGTTGCGCAATGCACCACCCACATACGTTTCATCTATTTCCACCACACCGGTTAGCAATAGATTATCTTCATTCATGGCTTTTCGAATTCTCATTTGAACATACCAAGCGGTATTTTTATTCACTTCTATATCTCTGGAAAGTTGTCGGGATGAGATTCCTTTCTTCGCATTTAGAATTAATCCAATAGCGACAAACCATTTGGGGAGTTCAAGATGAGTATCCTCAAAAATGGTTCCCACTAAAACACTGAAACTCTTGTTACAGCCATTGCAGTGATGACGATTTTCTCGTTTTAGGGCAGTAGTTCGGTTACTTGAACAATAGGGGCATAAAACCTTCCCATGCCATCGAATAAATTCTAAATGTCGGATACACTTTCGCTGTGTATTAAAGCGTCTTACTATTTCTATGATATTCATAGAGCAAGTCTAACCCAGCAGAACGCATCCTATTTGCGTAGCCTACCTATTTGTGGGACATCG